>JAOUMG010000432.1 GCA_029881635.1 Paracoccaceae bacterium
GCATCACCCGGATGCCGCGCTGGCTGCGCCCGACATTGGCCGGGGCGTTGCTGGGGGGGATGGCGATTGCCTTCCCGCATATTATCGGGGTGGGCTATGAAACGACTTCGGCAGCACTGACCGGCAAGATCGGGCTGACGACGGCGATCCTTTTTGCCGTGGTCAAGGTGGTCGCAGTGGCTGTCACCATGGGGGGGCGCATGGGCGGCGGCATGTTTTCACCGGCACTGGTCGTTGGGTCGCTGACGGGGCTGGCCTTCGGCTTTATTGCCACCGGGTTTTTGCCCGACGTTTCGGGCGCTGAAACGGTCTATGCCCTCGCCGGAATGGGCGCTGTTGCCGCCGCCGTTCTGGGGGCGCCGATTTCGACCATTCTGATCGTCTTCGAACTGACCGGCGATTGGGAAACGGCGCTGGCGGTGATGACCGCCGTGTCGCTGTCGACGGCGCTGGCCTCGCATCTGGTGGACCGGTCGTTTTTCCTGACCCAGCTGGAGCGCCGGGGCGTGCATCTAGCGGCTGGCCCCCAGGCCTATCTGGGCGAAACCATCCGGCTGGGGCAGATCATGCGCCCCTTGGGCAGCGCCCGCGCCGCCCCCGAAGAGGCCTGCCGGAAGATGATGGAGGAAGGGGTTGTTCTGGGCGAGAACCAGACGCTGGAAACGGCGCTGCGGCTGTTTGAACGGACAGGGGCGGATTTCGTGCCGATAACGCAGCGCGCGACTGCCGAAGGCCCGCCGGAAATGCTGGGGGCAGTTTTTCAGACCGATGCGCTCAAGGCCTATGCCAAGGCTTTGGCCGACACCGCGGCGGAAGAACATAGCTGACAGGCCTGTCGCGTGGGGCCGCGTGGACAGGAGAGCGGAGCCAAAGGCGCATCAAAGCCGTTCGACGGCAACCTTGTCGGGGTAAAAGGCGATGTGGCCGGCAATCTGTTCCAGCCCGGCTTTCGGGGTTTCATAGCTCCAGCCGGCATCCGGGATCGGGCCGCTTGCGGAGACGATGGTGAAATAGCTGGCCTGGCCCTTGTGCGGGCAGGTCGTGACCGTGTCGCTGGGGTCAAGAAAGACCATGGCGATGTCGGCCCTCGGAAAATAGATGACCGGGTCATAGCTGCCTTCGTTCAGTTCAAGCGCGTCTTTGGTTTCGCCGATGACGGCGCCGCCGGCGCGCACCACCCAGGTGCCCTCGGCCTTGCGGATACGGATATGGTCGGACATCTCACTTCTCCCGTAGCCCTTGTCGCGGGCCTGTTTCAGCCATCAGTCGCAGAAAAAACTCAGATTGGTTTTGTTGCCGCCACCAGCCAGTCATGTGCCTTTGCCGAAACGCGCGGGCCGATCCGCGACAAGACCTCGGCGTGATAGGCATTGAGCCATGACCTTTCGGCTTCTGTCAATGCGGTTGCATCAATCAGCCGCCGGTCGATAGGTGCGAAGGTGAGCGTCCGGAAAGACAGCATCTGGCGGTGTGTATCGCCGCCGGGCATGGCGGGGGCTTCTTCCACCAGCACCAGGTTTTCGATGCGGATGCCAAAGGCGCCTTCGCGGTAATACCCCGGTTCATTGGAAAGGATCATGCCGGGTTCAAAGGCAATATCACCGGTGCGCGACAGCCGCTGCGGCCCTTCATGAACCGACAGGTAGGCGCCGACGCCATGGCCAGTGCCATGGTCGAAATCCTGACCCGCCAACCAGAGGTTATAGCGCGCGATACTGTCGAGATGCGCGCCGGCGATGCCTTTGGGCCAGCGCAACCGCGAAATGGCGATCATCCCTTGCAAGACGCGGGTGAAGGCGGCCTTTTCATCGGACCCCACGGGGCCGATGGCGACGGTACGGGTGATATCCGTTGTGCCGTCAATATACTGGCCACCGGAATCGATCACCACGATTTCACCTGATCGCAAGGGGCGGTCGGTCTCTTCGGATACCCGGTAATGCATGATCGCGCCATTGGGGCCTGATCCGCAGATCGTTTCAAAGCTGATCTCTTTCAGCGCGTTGGTGGCGCGGCGAAAACCTTCCAGCGCCTGCACCACGGCAATCTCGGTTAGCTGGCCCTTGGGTGCCTCGGCATCCAGCCATGCAAGAAACTCGACCATGGCCGCGCCGTCGCGCAGATGCGCCCCCTCCATCCCGGCGATTTCAGCGGCATTCTTGCGTGCCTTGGGCAGCAGGCAGGGATCGGCCCCCCAGACAACGGCGATGCCCGCATCTTCGAGTTCGGCCGACACCTGAAAGGGGGCAGTAGCCCGATCGACCCGGACCGGGCCGCGCAGGGTGCGCAGACCGGGTGCAAAGGCCGAAGGCGGGCGCAGCGTGATATCGGGGCCAAGATGCGCCCGCACCGCGTCCGACAGTTTTTCGGGCGCTACGCAGAGCGTCAGATGCCCGCTGGCGTGCAGCACGGCAAAGGCCTGCACCACAGGGTTGCGTTCAATATCGCTGCCGCGGATGTTCAGCAGCCATGAGATCGAATCCGGCAAGGTCAGGACCGCGTCAGGTCGGCACCGATCCGAGCCCGTTTGTCCGGCGAAGCCTCGCCCGCGTTTTCAATGGGCTGAATGGCGACAGGGCCCAGTGGTGGCGCAGGCCGGTCGGCCCAGACCGCATCGACATAATTCCTTTCCGGAACGAGAGTTATGCCGCTGCCTTCAAGTGCCGTTTCCAGCTCTGTCAGCTCCTTTTTGGTGTGAAGCCAGGGATCGAAGGCAATTGTCGCTCCTGTTGGCATTTCCTGTTTCAGCCAGTCGCCGGGTTTGACATCGGGCCAGGGGACAGGCGTGAAATGGGCCAGATCGACCTGGGATTTCACCTGCGTCCGGTACCGCCCGTCGACAAAGACACCGGCGATATGGGGCAGGACGATGCAAAACCCCGCCGATCCGGTGAAGCCGGTCAGCCAGGCAAGGCGCTGGTCGGCGGGCGCTACATATTCGCCCTGATGCGCGTCAGCGCGCGGCACGATGAATCCGTCGGACCCTGCCTTGGCCAGCGCCTTGCGCAGGGCGGCCAGACGGGGCGGGCCCTGTTCGGGGCGGGCGGAGGTTTCGAAGGTCTGGAACATAGGCGGCTTCCGGGGCAATGGGCGTTCGTGCATTTGTTTCGCAACTCGCCGCAAAAGGCCAGAACCTTTGGGCAATCAGCCAGA
>JAOUMG010000431.1 GCA_029881635.1 Paracoccaceae bacterium
TTCGTGCCCGGCGTTCAACAGCAGGATGCAGGTTGAAATCAGCTCGTCTGTGGTCAGTTTTTCGGCGTCCATCTCGGCTGCGATGAGATGAGTAATCAGGTCATCAGCAGGTCTGGCGCGGCGTTCTTCGACATATGACCGCAGAAATGCGCCAAAGGCTTCGGCCGCTGCTGCCGCCCGGTCTTCATGGGCCCGTGTGCGACCCGCCTGATACATCCCGACCATCGCATTGGACCAGCCGAGCAGATCGCCACAGCGGTCCTCCGGCACACCCAACAGCCTGGCAATGATTATAACGGGGAGTTTTTGCGCGAAATGGGCAAGCAGATCGAATTCGCCTTGCGGGAAATCGTCGATCAACGCATGGCAAAGCGCCTCTATCTCCGGTCCGAACCCTGCAATCCGCCGCGAGGTGAAGGCGCGCAACACCAATGCGCGCAGGCGTGTATGGCGCGGTGCTTCCAGTTCCAGCATGGAATGGTCTTCGACCGCATAAAACGGCATCAGGTGCTCGGGTACAGGTTTGCGTATTTCTGCCGGTATCTCGCGCCCAAAACGACGGTCGCGCATGATCGCACCCACCGTGGCCGACGAGGTGGCGCATATGAGCTGGTAGTCTTCCCAGAAAAACAAAGGCCCCTTTGTCCGCGCACGCTCATAAAACGGGTATGGGTTCTGAACAAATTCCTGATTTGTCGGTGACTGGCTAAGGCTGAGCATTCGCATCTTCCGACATTAACCGATTACAAAGCCGAAGAATCTTCACGGACCAGCTCAGGCAGCGTCAAGCGCGTCGATGATTGCCCCAAAATCGCTGGCTTTGAGGCTGGCCCCGCCGACAAGGGCACCGTCAACATTGGAGACTGCGAAAATTTCGGCCGCATTCGACGGTTTGACCGAACCCCCATAAAGCAGCCGAAAGGCTTCCGCCTCTGCGCCATGCCGCCCCGAAAGTTCAGCGCGCAGGAAATCATGCACTTCGGCGATCTGTGACAATGTCGGGGTGCGTCCCGTGCCAATGGCCCAGACCGGCTCATATGCGATGATCGTGTTGGTGCCAGTTGCAGTGGCAGGCAATGATCCTTGCAGCTGTGCGCCAATGACAGAAAGAGTAGTGCCTGCATCACGCTCGGCCTCGGTTTCACCGACGCAGATCACGGCGGTCAGCCCCGCCATATGGGCCGTGCGTGCCTTGGCTGCGACCATATCGCTGCTTTCGCCATGATCCGCGCGCCGTTCGGAATGGCCAAGAATAACGTGGCTGGCGCCGGCATCGGCCAGCATAGCTGCCGAAACATCGCCGGTATGGGCGCCTGATTTTTCTGAATGGCAGTCCTGCCCGCCAAGGCGGATTTCTGACTGCAGAAGGGCCTCGCTGGCCCAGCCCAGCAAGGTTGCCGGCGGGCAGATCAGCACCTCACATACCGGGGCAGGGTGTTTGCTGGCCAACAGCCCAAGCTCGGCCAGGCTGGCGCGCAGGCCGTTCATCTTCCAGTTACCAGCCGCCATTTTCCGCCGCATCTTGGGCCGCCTATTTCAATTGTGACAACGCGTCACGCGCCAGCTTGCAGGCGGCTTCGGGGTCGTCAAGGGCTGCATCGGGCAATCGCCAATAGGGCATAGCCGTAACTTTGCCGCCATCGCGCGAATAGGTCCATCGGGTCCAGCCTTCGGCCGTTATCCGATCTGAAAACGCACCAGCACCCTTGAGCCAGATCGATCCATCGCCGTGCAGGATGGCAAAGATTGTTCCCTCCTGATAAAGGCACAACCCGCCCATCATCTTGCGTGTGGTAAGTGGCCCGAGGCCGTCGAAAAGTTCAAGTGCAAAGGCGATATCGGCGTCAGAGATGCTCATGCGCCCGGTGCAGCCCCGCCAGGCGCATCCTTGAACTTGATCGACTCGCCGCAGCCACAGGCCTCGGCGACATTTGGATTGTTGAATTTGAACCCCGCTTCGAGAAGCGATGTTTCATAATCAATTTCAGTTCCGAACAGGAACATCTGTGCCATCGGCGCGATCATGACGCGCGCGCCATCCTGTTCAATGATCTCATCCGTCGGATCGGCCTTGGCGGCAAATTCCATGGTATATTCCATACCCGCGCAGCCGCCCTTTTTGACCCCGATCTTCAACCCAAAGGCATTGTCGCGCCCCATCAGCCGGGTGATCTGCGCCACCGCTCTTGGTGTCATGGAAACGGGAGGTTTGCCGGGAATGCCAAACATTACATGAACCCCAGTTCCAGCCGTGCTTCGTCAGACATCATTTCCATGCCCCATTGCGGTTCAAAGGTCATCTCGACATTGACTTGCTTGACCCCGTCGAGGGGCTCAATCGCATCGGCGAGCCAGCCCGGCATCTCGCCCGCGACAGGGCAGCCGGGAGCGGTCAGTGTCATCGTTACGTCCACCGCATTTTCATTTGAAATATCAATGGTATAGATAAGCCCCAGATCATAGATATTGACCGGAATTTCAGGGTCATAAACCGTGCGGCAGGCTTCGACCACGCGCTCATAAAGCGGATGGTCCGTCGTTGACGGCTTGATAAGGGGAGTGCCCTCGATCGGGTCTTTGGGTTCTGCAGTCATATGCTGGCTCGCGCAGTTGTTGACTGATTATATAGGGATTAGCCGCCGTCACGTCCAGAGTGCGTCTCGGATACTGCTGAATGCGCATGATTCAAGGCTGTTGAGTTACCGTACTATCACTTCTGCCTCGATCTCGACCTTGTAGTCACCGATAAGCTGGGCGACCGCGACCAGGGTATTGGCAGGCTTGATGTCACCAAAAACCCGGCCATGTGCCTCAGATACGCCTGCCACATCGGCAGGATCGGTCAGGTAGATGCGGGTGCGCACCACATCTTCGACAGTGCCACCCAACGCAATGATGGCCGCGAGCATCTTATCAAGGATGTATGTTGTCTGCGCTGCAGCATCGGCCGGGGCCACGCTGCGGCTGCTGCCCGATGTGGCCGTCGTGCCAGATACCAGAATTCTGTCACTAATCCGCTGGGCACGGCAATATCCGGCGATGTCTTCCCATTCGGACCCTGTCATGACCCGCCTGGCACCCGGTCGGTGCGGGACATCGGCCGCCTCCAGGTGGGTAGGGGTCGTATCGATGTGGTGGCTGAGATCGCCAGAT
>JAOUMG010000433.1 GCA_029881635.1 Paracoccaceae bacterium
GGTTGACCTCGACAAATCGCTGTCAGGGTATCAGGTCACCCGGCTGGGTCATTCGGTGCAGTCAGCCACCCGTGCCTGGCGTGACGGGGCGGATATCGATTGGGTGGTCGCGACCCTTCTGCATGATATCGGCGACATCTATGCGCCCTATAACCACGACGAATATGCCGCGACGATCCTCAAACCCTTTATCCGCGAACAATGCACCTGGGTGGTGCAGACCCATGGCGACTTTCAGATGCTTTATTACGGCCATCATGTCGGCGCTGATCAGCACAAGCGCGACCGCCACCGGGGCAATCCTTATTTCGACGACTGCGCAGAGTTTTGCGAACGTTGGGATCAGGCGAGCTTTGATCCCGATTACGATACCCTGCCACTTGATTTCTTTGCCGCGATGGTGCGCGAGGTCTTTGATCGAACGCCCTTTGATCCCGCCGTCATCCGGGCGGGTGAACGAGTGCCCCTGACAGATGCAGGCCGTGCCGCCGGCCGTTAACCACTGACCGCACTCGATACAACCGGAATCCGTGTACATGACTGCCGTTCGGTCGAGCATGGTACAAAGCTAGAAAGCATTCCTGCCAGCATGGATGAGTGGCGGGCATGCGCCACCCGATCAGTGAATGAGGACGGCGATGTCGCGACGTGAAGACCTTCGGGCCCGTTACATTGAAGGCTGGAATACAATGGACGCAGCATTGCTCGTCTCTTCTGTCACCGAGGATTTCGTCTTTGACGACCCGGCAGAGCCGCGGCTGATCTTGAAGGCGGATCTGCCCGACTACCTACCGGTCTGGCCTGCGAAGGCCGCGAAACTTGGCGCCCGCTTCGAATTCGAGATGACAGACAAGGTTGTCCAGGACCAGTGTGGCATCTTGCTGGAATGGTACTGGTGGCGGCTCATCGGCACCGATGTGGAAGGTGCCGCCGTGATCAGGACTACCGATGAAGGCGTTCAGTCCGAAAGACTGGTTTACTACCGCTGCCCCTGGCCACTGCGGGGCGCGCCCTGATCTCAGGCATCACTGGACGGGCGTGGCGGTCGCCCGGCCAGTTCCGTCAACTCAGCGGCAAACTCCCGGCTGATCTCCACGCCCTGCTGTTCGGCCAGCTTTCGGTTCGCATGTCGGCGTGCACCGGGTAGCCTCACGCCAGGTTGCGACTGCATCGCGCTGAGCATCACTTCAAGGCCCGTGCTGAAATCACCACCGCTGAGTACGCCCGGCGAAATGGCGATGAGGCATTGCCCGAGCCGCGGTGGACCACCTTCGTCATCAGCCAGCGAAGACGCCTGAAACGACCAATGCGCGCCCGTCAACCCCGCGGCCAGTATTTCGACCATCAGGGCCATGGCCGCCCCCTTGTGTCCCCCCGCCGGCGCCATCGAACCGCTTAGCCCCAAGGCGGCATCCGTCGTAGGCTTCCCCGCCGCGTCCAGCGCCCAATCGGGGGGTATCGGCTCACCCCGCTTCGCTGCGTTGGCGACGTTGACATAGGCCGTCGCTGAGGACGACCCATCCATCACCAACGGGTCACCATCGCGCGGCGCGGCAAATGCCCAAGGGTTTGTGCCAAAGAACGGCACTGCCCCGCCCCATGGCGCGATGGCCGCTGACGAGTTGGTTGTCGCCAGCGCAACCAGCCCCGCCCGCGCCAAGCGGTCAACGAAATAGCCCAAAACCCCAAAGGCATAGGCGTTGGAGACGCCCATCAACGCAATCCCATGGTCACGCGCAGCGGCAATCAGGGCGTCCTCGCCAGCTTCATAGGCGGGATGGGCGAAACCGTCCCTTGCATCGACGTATATCACCGAAGGAGCACGCAAGATCACCTCCGGCTCTGCGTCGCCGGCAATCTTGCCAACCTTTAGATGCCCGCAATACCAAGGCAGATAGCCAAGCCCGATACCGCGTGTCCCCTCGGCCTCTGCTGCCCGGATAGATCGGGCGACGGGCCGCGCCTGCGCGGGATGCGCCCCGGCGCGGAGCAAGGCCGCAAAGGCAAGGTTTTCAGTTTCCTCCAGCGTGATTTTCATGTCGGCATCCTTTGGCTGGCAATTGCACCGATGCTCATATCCGGCGCGGCAACTGGTCGGTTGGAAGATGACAGCGCACCATGTGCCCGGTCTCCAGCGTGATCAACCCAGGCTCATCTGCCTCGCAGATACCCGGCAGTTTGCGCGGGCAGCGCGTATGGAAAACGCAACCCTTTGGCAGCCGTGCTGCACTGGGGATCTCACCGACAAGCTTCACCCGCCCCTGATCCAGCCCGTCGATCGACGGAACCGAGGACAAGAGCGCCTCGGTATAGGGGTGATGCGGGCCGGAAAAAACCTGCTCAGCCGGGCCGACTTCCATCAGTTGCCCCAGATATAGGACCGCGATGCGATCGGAGAGGTACCGCACGACACCAAGATCATGTGAGATCAGGATATAGCTGACATGCTTGGTGGTCTGAAGCTCGGCCAAGAGATTGAGGATCGCCGCCTGGACGGAAACATCCAGAGCCGATGTCGGCTCATCGCAGATCAGGATCTGCGGGTCGCTGGCAAAGGCTCTCGCAATCGCGACGCGCTGTTTCAGCCCCCCCGAAAGCTGGCTCGGAAGGGCAGACAGGTGGCGCGCGGTCAGGCGCACCGACCGCGTCAGATTCTGTATGCGGTCTTCTCGTGCCGCACCACGAAGCCCGACAAGAACGTCGATGGTCCGTCCGATCATGCGGCGCACCGAATGCGACCGGTTCAACGCAGAATCCGGGTTCTGAAATACGATCTGGATGGCCTTTATCTGCGACCGGCTGCGACCAGCCATGTCGGCGGCGACAGGGGTGCCCGCAAAGGTGATCGTACTGCCGGGATCGGGGCGGAGCAAACCGAGTATGGTGCGCGCCAATGTGGTTTTCCCACTGCCGGACTCCCCGACGACGCCCAGCGTTTCGCCAATGCTCAGGTCCAGATCCACCGACCGCACCGCGCGCACATTGTGGCCGCCGCTGCCGAAGGTCTTGCTGACGCCGCGCAATTCCAGCACGGGCTGGCTTGCGGGGCTGACTGCTGGTGCAACAGGCGGCACATCCGCGACATTGGGCATCTGCTGCGCCCTGTCGGGGTAATGGCATTTGCTTGACCGGTCGCTGATGGTTTTCGGTT
>JAOUMG010000019.1 GCA_029881635.1 Paracoccaceae bacterium
CCTTGCGCAATACACCAATACTCCTTGCCTGGTGGACAGCAGTGAAGGTCCGGGCAAAGGGCTCCTGCTCAGGGACAAGGATGACAAGCTTTTGGTCATCGACCGGATAACCGGCAAGCCTGCACCTTTCGACCAGAAAGGCGTGCGCCCCGATCTGGGCGCCACGCATAAGGGCCACCGGACCGTGTTCCAGCATATGGCCGAACGGTACCTTGCGCCCGAATATGCCCCCCAGGCGGTGGCAGCGCGTGTTGGCATCCCGGCCGAGCGCATTCGCAACATCGCGGCGGAACTGGCGCGGGTGGCTTTCGACGAAGCCATCACCATCGAACAACCCTGGACGGATTTCCGGGGTGAAAAGCACGAGAATATGACCGGCCGCCCGGTATCGTTTCACGCCATGCGCGGTGTGTCGGCCCATTCGAACGGTTTCCAGACCTGCCGGGCGCTGCATCTGTTGCAGATGATATTAGGGTCAGTGGAAACACCCGGTGGCTTCCGGTTCAAGCCGCCCTATCCCAAACCCTACGACGCGCATCCGACACCACATTGCAAATCATCGCCGGGATCGCCGCTCAATGGTCCTCATCTGGGTTTTCCGCGCGGGCCGGAACACCTGGCGCTGAAGGATGACGGAACACCTGCGCGGATCGACAAGGCCTTTACCTGGGAAAATCCCATGTCGGCACATGGGATGATGCATATGGTCATCGCCAATGCCCATGCCGGCGATCCCTACAAGATCGACACGCTGTTCCTTTATATGGCGAACATGGCGTGGAATTCCTCGATGAATACCGCCGCCGTGATGGAGATGCTGACTGACAAGGATGACAAGGGCGACTACAAGATCCCGCATATCATCTATTCGGATGCCTATGCCTCCGAAATGGTCGCCTATGCCGATCTGATCCTGCCCGACACGACCTATCTGGAACGTCACGACTGTATCAGCCTGCTCGACCGTCCCATCTGCGAGGCCGAAGCCGCCGCCGATGCCATTCGCTGGCCGGTGATCGAGCCTGACCGAGAGGTTCGCGGGTTTCAGTCGGTGCTGGTCGACCTTGGCCATCGTCTCGGACTGGTCGGGTTTGTGAACGAAGACGGCAGCGCCAAGTACAAGGATTACGCCGATTACATCGTCCGCCACGAACGCCGTCCCGGTGTGGGCCCCTTGATGGGGTTTCGGGGCAACGGCACCGAAACCGGGCGCGGGGCCCCCAACCCCAACCAGCTTGATCAATATATCAAGAATGGTGGCTTTTTCGCCGAGCATATCCCCCCCGAGGCGACATTCTACAAACCGTGGAATGCGGCCTATCAGGATTGGGCTGTCTCTATCGGGCTCTTTGACAAACCGCAGCCCTATCTCTTTTCGATCTGGTCAGAACCGATGCGGCGCTTTCAACTTGCCGCCGAAGGCCACGGCGACCGGCAGCCGCCCGATGGCATGCGTGACCGCCTGAAGATGTTCATGGATCCATTGCCCATCTGGTACGCCCCGTTCGGCGAAGAGGCAGAAACGGGTTATCCGGTCCACGCCCTGACACAGCGCCCCATGGCCATGTATCATTCATGGGGGTCGCAAAACGCCTGGCTGCGCCAGATACATGGGCAAAACCCTTTATATGTCCCGACAAAGATCTGGAACGAGAATGGGTTTTCGGAGGGCGACTGGGCACGGGTGACATCGCCGTCCGGGGAAATCACCGTGCCTGTTGCCCTGATGGCTGCCCTGAATGAAAATACCGTCTGGACCTGGAATGCCATCGGCAAGCGCAAAGGGGCCTGGGCCTTGGATGATGCCGCGCCCGAAGCGACCCGTGGCTTTTTGCTCAACCATCTCATCAGCGAACTCCTGCCCCCAAAAGGCGACGGATTGCGCTGGTCGAACTCTGATCCGATCACTGGGCAGGCCGCGTGGTTCGATCTGCGGGTAAAGATCGAAAAGGTCGCCGCCCCGGCCCAGGCGCTCCCTGCATTCGAACCGATCAAATCACCCGTGGGCAAGGGAGGCCGGTCATGACCCAACTGCCTGCAAAAACCGAAAAGAAGCTCGGGCTGGTCATTGACCTTGATACCTGCGTCGGCTGCCATGCCTGCGTGACGGCCTGCAAGGGCTGGAACACGGCCAATTATGGCGCGCCGCTGTCGGATCAGGATGCCTACGGGGCCGATCCCAGCGGAACATTCCTCAACCGTGTCCATTCCTACGAAGTTCAGCCCGAAGCGGCCCCGGCCCAGATCATCAACTTTCCGCGCTCCTGCCTGCATTGCGAAGACGCTCCTTGTGTAACCGTGTGCCCGACCGGCGCGAGCTACAAGCGCAGCGAAGACGGGATTGTTCTGGTCAACGAAGATGCCTGCATTGGCTGCGGACTATGTGCCTGGGCCTGCCCCTATGGGGCGCGCGAACTCGATCAGGCCGCCGGTGTGATGAAGAAATGTACCCTCTGCGTCGACCGGATCTACAACGACAACCTGCCCGAAGAAGACCGGGAACCTGCCTGCGTGCGCACATGCCCCACCAATGCCCGGCATTTCGGCGACCTAGGTGACCCCGACAGTGCCGTCAGCAAACTGGTCAAGGAAAGGGGCGGCTTCGATCTGATGCCGGAATTGGGCACCAGACCGGTGAACAAATACCTGCCGCCGAGACCCAAGGACAAACCGGCCGAAGTGTCGGTGCTCGCCCCCTTGTTGGATATTGAGACCAAAGGTTTTGCCGGATGGCTTGACCGGTTGTTGGAGAAACTCTGATGCATCCAGCCCCCTCAGTCATCATTTTCACCGTGCTTTCCGGGCTCGGGTTCGGCTTGCTGTTCTTTCTGTGCGCGGGTGTCGTGCGCCCATTCGGCCTTGATGCCTTTCTGGTATGGGGGTTTGCCTATGCGCTGGCCATCATCGGCCTTGCTGCGTCAACATTTCATCTCGGCCAGCCCATGCGGGCCTGGCGCGCGTTTACCCAATGGCGCACCAGCTGGCTCAGCCGTGAAGCCTGGGCATCCGTTGCCTCATTGCTGATGTCAGCGCCCCTGGCATTGGCCGCGATATTCGGTGGTGCGCTGCCTGTGTTCTTTGAGATGGTCGCCGCGGCGATGTGCCTGCTGACCATCTTCGCCACATCAATGATCTACACTCAGATCGCTGCCGTGCCGCGCTGGAACTTCTGGACCACGCCGGCGCTGTTCATCGTCTTCGCTCTGACCGGCGGGGCCATCCTGTCGGGCCTGACATTCCTGAGCCTCATCCTTTGCGGAACATTGGCGGCGGTGCTGTGGGTCTCCTTCAAGCTGGGCGATGGCCGTTTTGCAGCGCGCGGGGCCACGATGGGCAGCGCCACCGGTCTTGGCGGGCTGGGGGCAGTGCGTCAGTTCGCGCCTGCCCATACCGGTTCAAACTACCTGCTGCGCGAAATGATCCATGTGGTTGGCCGCAAGCATTCTCAACGGCTTCGGGTGCTGTCGATCCTCTGCGCGGCTGTGCTGCCCGCGTTGGTGTTTCTGGTTCTGCCGCTGGGAATTGGCGCGATAGCCATCGCACTTTGCCTGCACGTCATCGGCGCTTTCGCCGCCCGATGGCTCTTTTTCGCCGAGGCCGAACATGTCGTGGGGCTTTACTACGGCCAACGCTGAGGTTTTGGGGCCAATCTGCCGTTTGGACTTAGGGTGCTATTTTTTTGCTTGTAGGTCTTTTCAAGACGCTGGAACCTGCCAGGGTTACCGTCACAAATAACTGCGCCAGACAACTCGCGCCTACAATCAGCAATCGGAGCAGCGCCCCATGACGAAAATCTCGCGTGTTGAAACCTTCACGGATGAATTCGTGTGCTTCGTGCGCGTGACTGCCGATGATGGGGCGATTGGCTGGGGCCAGTGTTCGACCTACAATGCCGATATCACGGCGACCATTTTCCACCGCCAGGTGGCACCCTGGGCCTTGGGTGCGGATACCGGGGATATTCTGGGCCTTGTCCGCAGGATCGAGGAAAAAGAGCACAAGTTCCCCGGAAGCTATCGCTGTCGGGCGCTGGCCGGTCTTGACACCGCGCTTTGGGATATGCGCGGCCGCCGCGAGGGCAAGCCGGTCGTGGAACTGCTTGGCGGGGCGCCGCACGCGCTGCGCGCCTATGCCTCTTCGATGAAACGCGACATCACGCCAAAGGATGAAGCCGCACGATTTGTGAAGCTGCGCGACGACTTCGGCTTTGATGCTTTCAAGTGGCGTGTGGGGGCCGAATGCGGCCATGATCAGGATGAATGGCCGGGGCGCACCGAAGAGGTCGTACCCGTCGTGTCGCGCGCCTTGGGTGACGGGATCGCCAAGTTGGTCGACGGCAATTCCGGGTTCAGCCCCAGACGCGCCATTGAGGTCGGGCACCTGCTTGAGGCCGCGGGCATCGGCCATTTCGAAGAGCCTTGCCCCTATTGGGAACTGGAACAGACCAAAGAGGTCACCGACGCGCTGACGCTTGATGTCACCGGCGGTGAGCAGGATTGGGATCTCGCGACCTGGAAACGCATGATCGACATGCGGGCGGTCGATATCGTTCAGCCCGATGTGATGTATATGGGGGGGATATCTCGCACGCTTCTGGTTGCGGAAATGGCCGCAAATGCGGGCTTGCCCTGTACGCCGCACAGTGCGAACCTGTCACTGGTTACGATCTGTACAATGCACTTGCTGGGTGCCATCCCGAATGCTGGCAAGTATCTGGAGTTTTCGATTGAAGGCGTTGACTACTATCCTTGGCAGATCGGCTTGTTTCAGGGCGACCCATTCGCAGTTCATGACGGAACTGTTCGCATTCCCGACGGCCCCGGCTGGGGTGTCGAGATCAACCCCGATTGGCTCGATCGGGCGCGATACCAAAAGAGCGATCATTTGACTTGACCGAACCACTCTCAATGACTCAACATTAAGAAAACAACAAGGAGGATACGATGTTCAATTCACATAATGACGGCGGCCTAAGCCGCCGCGGTCTACTCAAGGGGGCCACCGCGCTTAGTGCGTCCGCCTTGATCCTACCCGCAGGCATGCGTAGTGCTGCGGCGGCTGAGCCGAAAAAGGGCGGCACCTTGCGCATCGCCATCACCGGCGGTTCAACCACTGACAGCCTTGATCCGGCAACCTGGTCGGAACTCTTCGTTCAGGTCTTCGCGGCCTGCCGCGTCAACTACCTGACGGAAATCGCGGCTGACGGTTCGCTGGTCGGCGAACTGGCCGAAAGCTGGGAAGCCAGCGCTGACGCGGCGACCTGGCGTTTCAAGATCCGCAGCGGCGTGACCTTCCACAGCGGCAAGTCGCTGACCCCGGAAGATGTCGTGGCCTCGATCAACCACCACCGCGGCGAAGACAGCAAATCGGCCGCCAAGCCGATCGTCGAGCAGATCACGAATATCGAAATCGACGGCGAAAACGTGGTCTTCACGCTCACGGCCGGCAATGCCGACTTCCCGTTCGTGATGTCGGATTATCACCTGGCCATCCTGCCGAGTGCCGATGGCAAGATCGACGCGACATCCGGTGACGGCACCGGCGGCTACATCATCGACAGCTGGGAAGCGGGCGTTAACGCCAAGGTCAAGCGCAACCCGAACTACTGGAAAGAGGGCCGCGCCCATTTCGATGCGATCGAACTTTACTCGATCCTCGATTCTGCCGCGCGCCAGAACGCACTGATCACCGGCGAGGTCGATGTTATCGACAAGGTTGATACCAACACCGTCGGCCTTCTTTCGCGCGCCCCAGGCATCAAGATCCTCGCCACGACCGGCACCCAGCACTTCGTCTTCCCGATGGACTACCGGGCAGCGCCCTTCAGCGACAACAACGTACGTCTGGCGCTGAAATACGCGCTCGACCGGGAAGAAATGGTTGAGAAGATCCTCGGCGGCTACGGCGCCGTGGGCAACGACCACCCGATCGGACCGGGCGACCAGTTCTTTGCCGCCGATCTGGAACAGCACGCCTACGACCCGGACAAGGCCAAGTTCCACCTGAAAGAGGCGGGCATGGATTCGCTCAACGTCCAGCTTTCGGCGGCCGATGCGGCCTTCGCAGGCGCGGTCGATGCGGCGGTGCTCTTCTCCGAAAAGGCGGCAGCGGCCGGCATCAACATCGAAGTGGTGCGCGAACCGAACGATGCCTATTGGGACAATGTCTGGATGAAGAAGCCGTTCTGCGCCTCCTACTGGGGCGGGCGTCCGACGCCGGACTGGATGTTCACCACGGCCTATGCCGCCGGTGTTCCGTGGAACGAAAGTTTCTGGGACAATGGTCGGTTCAACGAACTGCTGCTTTCGGCGCGCTCGGAGCTCGACTTTGCCAAGCGCAAGGACATGTATCACGAGATGCAGATGATCTGTCAGAAAGAGGGTTCGACCATCACGCCGATGTTCGCAAGCTACGTCATGGCGCATTCCGACAAAGTGGCCACACCAGATGTCGTCGCGACGAACTGGGGCCTCGACGGCTTCCGCTGCGTCGAACGCTGGTGGTTCGCCTAAAAAATACCGGCCCCGGCGTGTCATGCGCCGGGGCCAACTGCCCTTTAGGGCCAAATCGGACCAGTTAATTGGCACCGGATAATCAAAAACATGAACAGGGGGCTGATACGTGTCTGTCATTTGGACAATGATCGCCAAGCGCTTGGGCCTGGGGCTTTTGACGCTTTTCATCATATCGCTGATCATTTTCGGTGCTACCGAGCTTTTGCCCGGCGACCTCGCCAAAAGCATACTCGGCCAGTCGGCGACGCCGGAAACGGTTGCGGCCTTCCGGCGTGAACTCGGGCTCGATCTGCCGGCCCACACCCGTTACCTCAATTGGCTCTTCGGCGCACTTCAGGGCGATTTCGGAACGTCGCTGGCGAACAAACGCCCCATTTCCGATCTGATCGCCACGCGGCTGGGCAACACGCTCTTTCTCGCGCTTTATGCGGCGGCAATTTCCGTGCCCCTGTCGTTGACCCTCGGCGTTCTTGCCGCGCTATATCGCAACTCGATCTTTGATCGCGCGGTCAATGCGCTGGCGCTGACGTCGATTTCATTCCCTGAGTTTTTCGTCGCCTATATCCTGATCTTCGTTCTCGCCCAGTCGGGGCTTTTCCCGTCGATGGCACAGGTGGATGCGCGCACGGGTTTTGCTGAGATGCTTTACCGCACATTCCTGCCGGCCCTGACGCTGACGCTCGTCGTCACCGCGCATATGATGCGGATGACGCGCGCGGCGATTATCAACCTTCTCGCCTCTCCCTACATCGAAATGGCACGCCTGAAAGGGATTAAGCCGATGCGCGTGATCCTGCGCCACGCATTGCCGAACGCACTGGCGCCGATCATCACCGTTGTGGCACTGAACCTGGCCTATCTCATCACCGGTGTTGTCGTTGTAGAGGTTGTCTTCGTCTATCCCGGCCTCGGCCAGCTCATGGTTGACAGCGTCGCCAAGCGTGACTTTCCGGTAGTGCAGGCGGTCGCACTGATCTTCGCCGCAGCCTATGTGCTGCTGAACCTCACCGCAGACGTGCTGTCGACCTTGTCGAACCCACGCCTTGTCCATCGCAAGTGAGGAGGACGCAGCAATGAGCATTCTTATCAATCTCTTCTGGGTCGCCGTTGCCGTCGCTGTCGCGATGGGGGCAGGGTGGCTGTTTCGCGCCGCCGCCATTGCGCTGACCAAAGGCGCCACCGCGCGCATGTTACGTACCGCGCCCGTCACAGCCGGCTTCGGGATGCTGGTGATCCTGATTTATGTCGTTGTGGCGATCTTCGCGCCATTGATCGCCCCATTTCAGGAGAGGGAGGTTGTGGGCGCACAGTTCATGGTGTGGGATTCCGTCCATAAGCTTGGCACTGATAACCTCGGGCGCGACATGTTGACCCGGTTGATCTATGCCGCACGCAATACTGTCGGCATCGCCTTTGCCACGACCGCACTCGCGTTCGTCGCAGGGTCGGTACTCGGCCTGCTGGCCGCAACTGTCGGCGGTTGGCTCGATCAGGTGCTTAGCCGCATTGTCGATATTCTCATGGCGATCCCGGCGCTTGTCTTCGCGCTGTTGCTGCTCACCATCTTCGGCACGTCGGTTCTCAAGATGGTTCTGGTCATCGCCACCATCGATGCGACGCGGGTATTCCGGCTCGCCCGGTCTGTCGCGCAGGACATCGTGGTCATGGATTATATCGAGGCGGCCAAGCTGCGCGGTGAGGGGCTCTGGCGGCTCATAACCCGCGAAATTCTGCCCAACGCCATGGCACCGCTCGTGGCCGAGTTTGGCCTGCGCTTCTGTTTCGTTTTCCTGATGATCTCGGCGCTTTCTTTCCTAGGTCTCGGGGTCCAGCCACCAACCGCCGACTGGGGGTCGATGGTGCGCGAAAATGCCTCGCTCATTACTTTCGGCGACATCACACCGCTACTGCCTGCCGGCGCCATCGCGCTATTGACCGTGGCGGTCAATTTCGTGGTTGACTGGATGTTGCACCGCGCCAGCGGATTGAAGGAGTAAGGCGATGACGAGCAAAACGGAAAAGCCAGTCCTCCTGACCATTCGCGGCCTTCGGATCGAAGGACGTTCCGAAGAAACCTGGAGTGAGATCGTCAAAGGTGTCGACATCACGCTCCACAAGGGCGAGGTTCTGGGCCTGATCGGTGAATCCGGCGCGGGCAAATCGACCATCGGCCTTGCCGCCATGGGTTTTGCCCGCGATGGCTGCCGGATATCCGGCGGCACCATCGACTTTGACGGCATCGACCTCAGGAAAGCACCCGAAACAGAACGTCGTGGCCTGCGCGGCAAACGCATCGCCTATGTCGCCCAATCCGCCGCCGCCAGTTTCAACCCGGCCCACAAGCTGATTGATCAATATTGCGAAGCGCCCGTCCAGCACGGTGTGATGGACCGGTCCGAAGCCGAAGGCGACGCTGTCGAGCTCTACCGCCGGATGCGGCTGCCGAACCCCGAGGAAATCGGCTTTCGCTATCCGCATCAGGTGTCAGGGGGCCAGTTGCAGCGCGCCATGACCGCCATGGCGATGGCTTGCCGTCCTGATCTGATCATTTTCGATGAACCCACCACCGCGCTGGACGTCACGACCCAGATCGAGGTGCTGTCGGCGATCCGCGATATCGTCGCGCAGTTTGATACGGCCGCGATCTATATCACCCATGACCTCGCCGTCGTGGCGCAGATGGCCGACAAGATCAAAGTCCTGCTGAAGGGCGATGAGGTCGAAGAGGCCGACACGCGCACCATGCTTGCCAATCCGCAGCAGGATTACACGAAATCGCTATGGGCCGTGCGTTCCTATGCGCGGCCGGTTCAGCCGCCGGTGACTGATGCCACGCCTGTCGTGTCGGTCAAGGCCGTGACGGCGGGCTACGGTGCCGTCGATATCCTGAAGAACATCAATTTCGATATTCACAAACGCCGCACGGTCGCTGTCGTTGGTGAAAGCGGCAGCGGAAAATCCACCGCCGCGCGGGTCATCACAGGGTTGCTGTCCCCCAGACAGGGTCAGGTGCTGTTCGACGGAAAGGCGCTGCCGCCCGATTACCGCAACCGCAGCCGCGACCAGTTGCGTCAGGCCCAGATGATCTACCAGATGGCCGATACCGCGCTGAACCCCAAACTGCGCTTGCGTGACCTGATCGGCCGCCCCGCCCAGATGTATCTTGGCCTGCAGGGCAAGGCGCTGACGGAACGCATCCGCAACCTTCTCGAACTGATCGAACTGGAACCCGACCAGTATATCGACAGGCTGCCTTCCGAACTGTCAGGTGGGCAAAAGCAACGCATCGGCATTGCCCGGGCGCTGGCCGCCGAACCGAAGTTCATCATCTGCGACGAGGTGACATCCGCGCTCGATCAGTTGGTCGCCGAAGGTATCCTGAAGCTGCTCGACAAGCTGCAGTCAGAATTTGAACTGGCCTATATGTTCATCACCCATGATCTGGCCACGGTGAAATCCATCGCCGATGAAGTGGTGGTGATGAAGGATGGTCGGGTGGTCGAACAGGGCCCCAAACCTGAAATGTTCCAGCCCCCGCACGACCCTTACACCGAATTGTTGCTGTCTTCGGTGCCCGAGATGGATCCCGATTGGCTGACCAATCTTCTGAACGAACGAAAGCAGAAGGAAAACTCCTGATCCGATGATACAGCTCTGCGAATGTGGTTTCCCGCAGCATCCAAGGGGCACCTCATCCGGCTTTGGTTTCATTCTGAGGGTGAAGAATAGTCGTTTGTGGCCGGGCAAAATCTGGGGCTGAGTAGCAGGCAAATTCGCACGTTCCCGCCAGAGGTGATCACATGACGCCATCCTACCCACTGCTTATCGGCCAGTTGTTGAAAACACCGCTGGCCCAAGCGCCGGATCAGGAAATCATCCATGCCGACGTGTCGCGCTATAGCTACAAGGTGCTGCGCCAACGCATCGGCAGGCTGGGCGCTGCGCTGACGCAAATCGGGGTAGGGCGCGGCAGTGTCGTCGCCGTTCTGGATTGGGACAGCCACCGCTATCTTGAATGCTTCTTTGCCCTGCCGATGCTGGGCGCCGTGCTGCATACGGTAAATGTCCGTCTGTCGCCCGAGCAGTTGCTTTACACCATCAACCATGCCGAGGATGACGTGATCCTCGTGCACGATGATTTCCTGCCCCTGATCGAAGAAATCGCAGACCGGATCATACGCCCCGTCAAGCTGGTCTTGCTTCAGGACAGGTCGGCTCCCATCGCCTCCCCGCTGGTTTTTTCCGGCGAGTATGAAGCCCTGCTGACACTCGCCGCGCCTGACTTCGACTTCCCCGAGTTTGACGAAAACACCCGTGCCACGCTATTTTATACCACGGGGACAACCGGCGACCCGAAAGGTGTCAGCTTTTCGCACCGGCAGATCGTGCTCCATACACTCGGTGTCATTGCGGCAGTATCGCCGGTCCCCGGAATGGGCGGCCTGCACCGCGGCGATGTCTATATGCCGATCACGCCGCTTTTTCATGTTCACGCCTGGGGCTTTCCCTATGTCGCAACCCTGTTGGGGATCAAACAGGTCTATCCGGGCCGCTATGAACCGGCACGTCTGCTGGCACTGATCGCCGAACACGGGGTGACATTTTCTCACTGCGTGCCAACCATTCTCAACATGCTCTTGGCAGCACCGGGCCTGGAATCCGTCGACCTCTCCCGATGGAAGGTGATCATCGGCGGTGCAGCATTGCCTGCCGGTATGGCCAAGGCGGCAATGGCGCGCGGGATCGACATCCATGCAGGTTACGGCATGTCGGAAACCTGTCCGGTCCTGACCATCGCGGACATGACCGCGTCAATCGAGGCTGAAAACTCGATTGCTATCCGCTGTGCCACCGGAAAATCCGCGCCACTGGTCGAGATCGAGATTGTGGATCCCGATATGAAACCGCAACCTCATGACGGCATCGCCACCGGCGAAGTTATTGCGCGCGCGCCATGGCTGACGGGAGGGTACCTGAAGAACCCCGAAGGGTCAGCCGCGCTCTGGCAGGGTGGGTGGCTGCATACTGGGGATGTCGGCAGCATCGACCCTGTGGGCACCTTGCGGATATCCGACAGGTTGAAAGACGTGATAAAATCCGGCGGGGAATGGATTTCATCGCTGCAACTCGAAAACATTGTCAGCCTGACCGAGGGTCTGGCCGAAGTTGCCGCCATCGGTATCGCCGATGCGAAATGGGGCGAACGGCCCTGTCTGGTCGCGGTGCTGCGACCGGGTGTAGAAACGCCGGTGGTCGAGGCTGCGATGCGCAAGGCGATTGAGGCGGCGATAGCCGACGGAAAGCTGTCGAAATGGGCCCGGCCCGACCGAATAGCCTGGCTTGACGACTTGCCCAAAACCTCGGTCGGT
>JAOUMG010000434.1 GCA_029881635.1 Paracoccaceae bacterium
AGAGCTGCCGACAAACCAGCGGGTCCGGCACCAACAACGGCCAGCTTCTTGGGGGCAGCCGCCGGGATCAGGTTCAGTTCGGTTTCGAAACAGGCCCGAGGATTGACCAGACAGGTAGAAATCTTCCCTTGAAACGTGTGATCCAGACAGGCCTGATTGCAAGCGATACATGGGGCTATCTCTGCCGCGCGCCCTTCGGCCGCCTTGCGAACGAATTCCGGGTCCGCAAGAAACGGCCGCGCCATAGAAACCATGTCAGCGCAACCTTCGGCTAATACTGCCTCTGCGATTTCTGGCGTGTTGATCCTGTTCGAGGTAATAACAGGGATTGCCACCTGCCCCATCAGTTTCTTGGTAACCCAGGTAAACGCGCGCCGCGGAACCGAGGTTGCAATCGTTGGAATGCGCGCCTCGTGCCAGCCGATCCCAGTATTTAGTATCGACGCGCCGGCTGCCTCGATTGCTTTCGCCAATGTTACGACCTCGTTCCAGGTCTGACCTTCAGGGACAAGATCAATCAGCGATATCCGGTAAATCAGAATAAAGTCTGATCCGACCGCCGCGCGCACGCGGCGGACAACTTCAACTGGAAACCGCATCCGGTTTTCGAGAGAGCCGCCCCAGCCGTCACTGCGCTTGTTGGTGTGGGCAACCAGAAACTCATTCAGCAGATATCCTTCAGAGCCCATGATCTCGACACCGTCGTAGCCTGCCTCGCGCGCGCGCGCGGACGCAGTAACAATATCGGATACCTGCTTTTCGATGCCTGCTTCATCCAAGGCGGTCGGCATAAAGGGTGATATCGGTGACTTGATTGCCGACGGGGCCACGCAATCCTTGCCATATGCATAACGTCCGGCATGCAGGATCTGCATCGCGATCCGTCCGCCTGCATCGTGTACACGGTCCGTGACTATCCGGTGGTTGGTGATGTCTTCCGGCGTAAACAGACCCGCTGCGCCGGGAAATACCCCGCCTTCGCGATTAGGGGCCATGCCCCCCGTCACCATCAGTGCAACGCCACCTCGTGCGCGTTCGGCGTAAAACTCGGCGACCCGGTTCCAATCCTTGGTCTCTTCAAGGTTGGTATGCATCGATCCCATTAGTACCCTATTGGGCAGCGTCACATGCCCAAGTTCGAGTGGCCGTAGCAGATGAGGATAAGTCGACATGGCTGTGCTCCTGAATTGATGCGATCATGTAGCATCAGCACCAGAACGTCACTTCAAACGCCGCGTCACGTCTGAGTTTCAATGTTGGTTGGCGGCCAAGGACCAGATCGGACAACTGGGCCAGACATCCGGATGTGTCAGTTGGGCGAGGCACCGGTTTCCAGACAATGGCGTCGGAATGCCTTTTTCAGCATGTCGAGTTCGGCACGAAGCAAATCAAGCTCGGCGCGAATATCATCCTCCAGCGGCACACCGGTCACAATGGTAAAATGACTGAGCCGCGCGCCCGATTGTTTGTCGCGGACGATGAAAGTCTGAACCCCGGTGGACAACAAGTTAGCAGGAATTGGTACTGAAACCGACCAAGCCCCGTTTACGGGAGCGGCGGCCACCTGCATGCCCTCCAGCGGTTTTTCCAGGTGCCGCACCTCGATATCCGGCGCGACATTGTCGACGGTCGCTATTTCCGCTTCCCAGCGCCCCGCCCTGACTGATCCACCAGTTACGCTTGGCTCGCTCATCCCGGCCTCCCTCACAGTTCAGCACGCGGGCGACGGCTGAAGGTTACATCGCGCAATATGATCTGGTTCATCTCGGGCCCCTCGAAGATGAGATCGACCCAGGCCCTCTCCACCCGCTTTTCATTCATTTTGCTATAGGCAAGATCGAACTCGACCATCACTTCGCTGTGGCCCAATGGCAATTCACGCACCAGCTGTTCCGAATTCGGGCCATGCTTGATGTTCAGTCGGGCAAATATCTCCAAGGGCTTTTCCAGTTCCACAACCACATCCATCCGGATTACATGGCGCAGTTTCAGCCCTTGGGTGGCCTCTTGCGGCAAATCTATCACCAAAGACAGGAACGACCCGTCAAACCGGAACACGTCCATGCGAAACCCGAAAGGCGACAGATCGCTTTCCCGGTTGTTGCGAATCTGGCGGATCGTCAGCTCACTTTGTTCGCAATCATGAAAGATTGTGGCCTGACTGCCGATTGCTGCACGGTTCTCCACTGCCGCCATGCCAGGAGGCTGGATCGGTCCGCGCCAGAGTTCGGGCCGCCATGTCCAATCGCTATGCAAGGGTTTGTGCATGGCGTTGGTGCCAATCGCGGGCAGGGCCAGGCGCCCATCTGCTACATGTAGCAACCGGTCAATCTCTCGCCGCAGTTGCCGCGCCGGTCCACGCAACTTACGCAAAGCACTTGTCTCGATGGATTCGGCCTTTGAAGCCGCGCGCCGCCACCTTGCAAGCGCGCGTCGGAACAGAAACCGGTCAAACAGCGTGTCGAAATTGAAAGCCATAAAGCGGTGCCGGTTCCAGTTCATTGATCCTGATAGGGAAACAGTAATTCCTTATCGTTTCGTTTCGGCGTTCACGCAAGTCTTGCGGTCTTCTTTGACAATGGTTTTGTTTCTCACGCTGGGCGGCAAAGAAGATGTCAGCGGTTGGCGGCCAGCATCTTCGCAACAAAAGCTTCAAGAATTCGGCGTTTGGCTGACGCGGGCATAGGGCGGTCACGCAGGCTGAGTGCAGACAGCGTGACGATGCGGCCATTTATCGCCATTATCGCCCGCCAGTATTCCGGCGCCAAGGTTTGACCTGCGGCGATAGAACGATCCGTAAGGCGTAAATACAGCACCTCACCGCGTGAAACCACATCCGCGACACTGACATCGTCAGGGTTGCCGCTGCCGCTAAGGGCCGCGCGGCCGGGCTGAGATCTGAAAAACCGTGCGGTTGCGGGAAAGGATTCCGACAAACGGCTCCCTTCAGGTGCCCCTGGTAGGATTGACGCCGTCAGGATCGCAGGAACACCCGGCTGACCGGCCCCAGGTGTATTCGTCAGCGCGGCGCAGGTTCCAAGCAGAACAAATGCCCCGGAGGATCTGTCCTTGCTTGTCCCTTTGTCGATGCAATAACCCGCAGGCCCCGCAACGGTCACAGCGCCTTGCGACACAA
>JAOUMG010000435.1 GCA_029881635.1 Paracoccaceae bacterium
TGCCGTGCGAAAAGTGATCAAGGCTATCAGGGAAAACCATGCGTGAAATCGTTCTGGATACCGAGACCACAGGCTTTGAACCAGCCGAAGGCGACCGGATCGTAGAGATTGGCGCGATTGAATTGATCAACCACATGCCTACGGGCCAAGTTTATCACCAGTACATAAACCCCGAACGCGCCATGCCGGTTGCGGCTTTTGAGGTTCACGGGCTCGGCGATGATTTTCTGCGTGATAAACCTCCCTTTGCAGCTATCGGTGCCGCATTTCTGGAATTCATAGGAAATGACTCGCAGTTGGTAATCCACAACGCCGCCTTCGACATGAAGTTTCTGAATGCCGAACTCAACTGGGCCGGGATGCCGGTGTTATCAATGGATCGGGCGCTGGATACCGTCGCCCTGGCTCGGCGAAAGTTTCCGGGATCGCCTGCCTCACTGGACGCCCTTTGTCGCCGATTTGGAATCGACAATTCGCAACGCGAAAAACACGGCGCATTACTCGATAGTGAATTGCTGGCGGAAGTTTATCTGGAGCTGATTGGCGGCCGCCAACCGGATTTTGCGCTATCGACAAGTTCTGAAACGACGGGTCAATCTGTTACGGATGCATGGCGCCCGACAGCGCGGCCAAATAAATTGCCGCCTCGCCTGACGGAAACCGAAAAAACCGCACATGACGCCTTTGTGGCCTCACTTTCAGGTGACGCGATCTGGTCGCGTTATAGATAAGCGTCAAATACCTGTCGCCCGCATCACCACAAACACGGTTCGCAACAATATCGATAGGTCAGTAAACAGACCAAGCCGATCGCTGTATTCGGCGTCATAAGCTGGGCGTTCCGCGAATGAGCCCTGGTTGCGCCGCGAAACCTGCCACAGTCCGGTGATACCCGGTAACATACGATAGTAATCTGCATCAAGCCGGCCCCTAAGATACATTGCCGTCTGCTCCGGCAGAAAAGGTCGCGGACCGACGAGGCTCATCGAGCCGCAAAAAACGTTCCATAGCTGTGGGAGTTCATCAAGGCTGGTGCGCCTGAGAAAAGCCCCAAATCGTGTAATACGAGGATCACGCGCCAGCTTTTGTGTTCTTGTCCATTCCTCTGCTAGGGCGGGATTGTCCCGCAAGACAAGCGTAAGCGCGGCATCGGCGTCGACAACCATAGTCCTGACTTTCCAGCAACGAAAAAGGTTACCATCGCGCCCAACCCTCAGATGAGAGTATAGCGGCCGACCGCCATCCATTGCCGTCAGTAGCAGGATGAAACCAATCAAGGGTACGGCCAGCGGCGTTAAAAGTACCACCACTGCCAGATCAAGCGCGCGCTTACCAAAGGTGACGTAAAGACCCGGAGGGCTTGTGTCTGCGATGGATTCACGAAACTCAAAAAGTGGCGCAGACATCCTTAACTCCCTAAAAACAAACGATAAGGCGGGTTCGAACCGTCCTAGGGAGCGAAACTAATGGGACAACAGTTACCGAATTGTTAAGGATAACGGATTATTACCGAAACGCTGTATTCGACCGAAGCCCCGGAATAGAAAAGTGAAACCTACAGTCTGGACACTTGGTCACACGAAGCGATTCCAGAGGTTTTCCAACCGCTCTTGTCGGCCGGAAACCGGTTGCGGATCGATTCCCTCACTTAGAACCCGCGCGGCAATATCGCCAAGCGTTGCACCAGAAAGCATCAGCTGGTTTTCTGGTAAATCCCAACCTGCATAGCGCGCACTGCGCGCAGCCTCGAGAGATCCGTCCTCCAGAAGGGCCGCCGCCGCCTTCAGTGACCGCGCACAAATATCGATGGCACCAACATGGGCGAGGATCAGATCGGCCGGATCCAAGCTTTGACGTCGCAGCTTTGCGTCAAAATTCGTGCCGCCGGTGGTGAACCCGCCAGCCCGCAAAACCTCGTAATAAGCTCGCGCCATTTCTGGAACGGAATCCGGAAACTGGTCCGTATCCCAGCCGGATTGATAGTCATTCCGGTTCATATCGATCGACCCGAACAACCCAAGTGACGCAGCCAGTGCAAGTTCATGTTCAAATGAGTGCCCGGCAAGGATGGCATGGCCCTGCTCGATGTTCACTTTGACCTCACCCTCAAGCCCGAACCGTTTCAAAAACCCGTAAACGGTCGCAACATCATAGTCATACTGGTGTTTGGAGGGTTCCTGTGGCTTCGGTTCAATCAGAATGTTTCCGGTAAAGCCGATCTTGTGCTTGTATTCGACCACCATCTGCAAAAATCGGCCCGCCTGTTCAGCCTCACGCGCAAGATCGGTGTTGAGAAGGGTTTCGTAACCTTCGCGCCCGCCCCAAAGAACATAGTTCTGTCCACCCAACTTATGCGTTGCGTCGATACAGGATTTAACCGTGGCCGCAGCATAGGCGAAAACATCTGGGTCCGGGTTTGTGGCGGCACCCGACATGAACCGCCTGTGGGTAAACAGGTTGGCAGTACCCCAAAGCAGACGGGTGCGGTGAGTCTCCATCTTGAGAGCGAAGTAATCGGTGATTTCTTCGAGGTTACGAAGGCTCTCGGCGAAATTTGCCCCTTCGGGGCGTATATCGGCATCGTGAAAGCAAAAGAAGGGCACATTGAGGATGTCGAACATTTCAAATGCCACGTCAGCCTTCTGCCGGGCCAGATCCATGGTGTCGCCAAACCAGGGCCGGTCGAATGTGCGCCCGCCGAAGGGATCGCCCCCTTCCCACGCAAAGGAATGCCAATAAGCGACCGCAAAGCGAAGGTGATCCTCCATTCGCTTGCCCATGATCAACTCGTCGGGGTCGTAGTGGCGAAAAGCAAAATCACTGCTGGTTTCGCGACCTTCAAATTTTACCTTTGGGATACCTTTGAAGAATGCTGTCATGTCAGCCCCCGAATAGCGGTTTGTGCCGCATGGAAATTGGCGTGCGCTGCGTCGAAATCTTCGACAATGGCCTTATTAGGCTCTATAATCCGCGCAATTGGCGGCATCGTGGCAATTTCGGTTCCAGCACCGTTTACCGCCATGATTGCAAGGCGCGCAGCCCCGAAGGCACCGCCGAAATCTCCGGAAACAGGCACCTGAACCGGTGTATTCAGCACAGTCGCGATGACCGAAAGCCAATAATCCGATTTCGA
>JAOUMG010000436.1 GCA_029881635.1 Paracoccaceae bacterium
TCGACAATTGTGTGGTGACACCCAGCTTACTCTCGGATCGGTCGCACCTGCGATGTTGCGGCTGTCGGTCAGCGCGCCCTGTCATCTGGAAGAAACGGTAACCGTAAGGCATGCAGGCCTGGTATTTTCTGCTAAGACTGATGCGGTTGGAAACTACAGCGTTTTGGTCCCCGCATTGGAAAAAAACGGGGCGATTACGGTTGAATTTGCTGGCCATGAAAGGCTGAGAGCCGCGCATAAAGTAGACGATCTGGATAATTATCTGCGCACAGCGCTGCAATGGATCGGTGCATCGGCATTTCATCTTAATGCTTTCGAAAACGGCGCACAATTCGGGGGTGATGGTCACATAAACTTTAGCTCGCCCGGAAAGCCCGACAACAGCAACGGTGGGTTCCTGACGGTACTGGGCGACCCGACGATCAAGCAACCACTGCTGGCCGAGGTCTACACAGCACCGAAAGATCTGGCGATTGATGCCATCCAGATTGAAGCCGCCGTTACCGAAGCATTCTGCGGCCGTTCTGTGGCCGGGCAAAAGCTGAGCCTGTATCCGGGCATGGATGTGGCGATCCAGCCGGTTGTAATCAATATGCCGTCTTGTGATGCAGTTGGCGATTTCGTGGTGATGAATCTCGCCTCGGTTTCGAGCAAGTTGCACGCGATTCAGGCGTCAAACTGAATCCCTGACTACAGGTAACCCGACGAGCGAAAGCTGAGTTCGCGTGATTTTCCGATTATCAGGTGGTCATGCAAGGTAATCCCCATGACACTCGCGGCCTCCAGAATATGGCCGGTGACGGTAATATCCTGTTCAGAGGGCGTAGGATCACCAGAGGGGTGGTTATGGACCAAAATCAAAGCACTAGCGTTTAGTTCAAGCGCGCGCTTGATCACTTCGCGCGGGTAGACGGGAACATGGTCGACGGTACCACGCGCCTGTTCTTCGTCGGCGATCAGCACATTCTTTCGGTCAAGGTAAAGGATGCGGAATTGTTCCGTGTCGCGATGTGCCATGGAGGTGTGGCAATAGTCGAGAAGCTGCGCCCATGACGTAAGCACGGGTTGGTTGAGAACCCGCGCACGGGCAAGCCGGTGTGCCGCGGCCTCGATCAGTTTCAACTGTACAACGGCGGTTTCGCCGATACCGGGCACGTCGCGCAGCCGTTCCGCCGGAGCAGAGATCACTCGCGCGAAGTCGCCGAAGGTATCAACGAGCGCCCGCGCAAGCGGCTTTGTATCGATATGCGGTATCGCAAACAGCACCATTTCCAGCAGTTCATAATCCGGCATTGCCGCCGCGCCACCTTCCATGAATCGTGCCCGCAATCTTTGGCGGTGACCTTTTATGTATGAAGGTATCTTGCCTGCCGGCAAAGGAATCTGTGGCGCTTCATCGTCCGTGAAAAGCGGCAGGGGAACTTCGTGAAGGGCATGAGTCGGGCACATGACACGAGGTTCCGGTGTCATGGTGAAAGAAAGGTTAACGCAACAGAGGCACTGGAAGGTCGGAGGGTGCTGGGCTGGTAAAGAAGCGGATCCTTAGCCCTTCATGCTATCCCAAAAGCTTTTTACTTTGGTGAAGAAGGTCGAACTCTCGGGGTTGTTGTCTTCGCTCAGCTTTTCGAATTCGCGCAGGATTTCGCGTTGGCGAGAGGTCAGATTGACCGGGGTTTCCACAGCGATCTCAATCAGCATGTCACCCTGACCGCCGCCGCGCAGCGCGGGCATGCCTTTGGAGCGAAGCCGCATCTGCTTGCCGGTCTGGCTGCCAGCCGGGATCTTCACGCGGCTGCGGCCGCCATCGATTGTGGGTACTTCAACTTCACCGCCGAGGGCGGCGGTTGCGACGGATACCGGGATGCGGCAATAAAGATTGACGCTTTCACGTTGGAAAAGAGCGTGCTCACGAACCTCGATGAAAATGTAAAGGTCGCCTGAGGGGCCACCGCGCAGACCAGCCTCGCCTTCGCCAGCCAGCCGGATACGGGTGCCGGTTTCGACGCCTGCCGGGATGTTGACCGAAAGCGTGCGCTCTTTTTCAGTGCGCCCGGCGCCGTGGCAACTTTTGCAGGGGTTCTTGATTGTCTGGCCAAGCCCACCGCAGGTTGGGCAGCTGCGCTCAACCGTGAAGAACCCCTGTTGGGCGCGGACCTTGCCCATGCCGGAACAGGTCGGGCAGGTTTGAGGCTCTGCTCCGCCTTCCGCACCGGTACCCTTGCACTGACCGCAGGCCACCGATGTGGGCACGCTGATCGATTTTTGAACGCCCTGATATGCTTCTTCCAGGGTAACGCGCATGTTGTAGCGCAAATCGGAACCGCGCTGGGCCCGGTTGCGCCCAGCGCCGCGCTGGCCGCCCATGAAGTCGCCAAAGAGGTCTTCGAATACGTCGGAGAAGGCCGAGCCGAAATCGCCATGCCCGCCGCCACGTTGACCGCCGCCCATACCGCCTTCGAAGGCGGCGTGACCATAGCGGTCATATGCTGCCTTGCGGTTGTCATCCTTCAGGACGTCATAGGCTTCGTTCACTTCTTTGAACTGAGCCTCACTTTCAGGTTTGTCTTTGTTGCGGTCTGGATGAAGTTCTTTGGCCTTAGTTCTGTAGGCCTTTTTGATTTCATCCGCCGACGCGCCACGCTGTACGCCAAGAACGTCATAGAAATCGCGCTTTGCCATTCTTGAACCCTTCTCAGGAACGCATAGGCCGACCCGACAGAGATCAGGCCGGCCATTGCATTACAGTCGCGTTTACTTGCGCTTTTTTTCGTCACCGAGGTCTTCGAAATCGGCATCCACGATGTCGTCATCAACGCCACGTGGACCTTCGTCGCCGTCATCTTCCTTGGCGCTTTCTTCCTGACTGGCCTTGTAGATCGCTTCACCCAGTTTCATCGCCGCGTCGGTGACGTTCTGGATGCCGCCCTTGATCTTTCCGGCGTCGTCGGATTTGAGCGTTTCTTCCAGCGCACCGATGGCCAGCTCGATAGCTTCGACTGTCGAGCCGTCGACTTTGTCGCCATGCTCTTCGAGCGCCTTCTTGGTCGAATGGATCAGGCTTTCGGCCTGGTTCTTGGCCTCTACCAGTTCCTTGCGAGCCTTGTCACTTTCGGCA
>JAOUMG010000437.1 GCA_029881635.1 Paracoccaceae bacterium
GGTGGCTGGGTTGAGGCTGTCGAAATCTTGCGCGAAACGCTTGAGGTGCAAAAAGTCACGATTGTGCTGGCTGATCCAAGCCCCGCAGAGCTTTTGACACTTCTGGTTCCGGAATGCGGGCAGGTGGACTTGGTTGGCGTGGCCCCTCAGCCGGTTCTGACCGACAGTGCCGTGGCGATGGTTCAGCGCCAGAAAAAACAAGGTGTCAGCTATGCGCCGGGTCAACTCGACCGTATCGTGGCATTTCACGGCCGTCAGCCTCAGGCCCAAAGATCTTATGGATTTGAGGGACTAATGCTTGCCGATCTGCGCGGCCGTTATGTCGCAGATCTGGATGCGTTGGCCCGTATGCCAGGTGTCACTACCTTGGGCCAAACCATTTCAGCGATGGCGGCGGAATAGAGCGAACCGGCCCGAATTTTTCCGGGCCGGACCTTTTATCCGTCAAAGTTGACTTCTTCCATCAATTTGAGCGCTTCCGGCCGTTTGGCCGCGACGTCCATAAGGTTGAGGTTGTCAGGTGTAAATTCGCCCCAGCTTGCCACCAGTGCTGAACGTGCGACGCCGGGCTTGACCGGGAATTCATGATTGGTTTCGGCATAAATGGCCTGCGCTGCATCCGACGAAAGAAACTCCATGAGTTTCAAGGCGTCATCGTGATTTGGGGCCGCTTTTGTCATGGCCATGCCCGAGACGTTCACATGCGTGCCGCCCCCTTCGAAAGTCGGGTAGATAATGCGGACAGCGTTGGCCCATTCGGTCTGCTCCGGATCGGCCAGCATTTCCCCCATGTAATAGGTGTTGCCGAGTGAGATGTCACATTCGCCAGCCCAAATCGATTTGACCTGTGCGCGGTCGTTGCCTTCGGGTTTTCGTGCCAGATTCGACCGCAGTCCTGTGGCCCATTCTTTTGCGGCGGCGGAACCTTTGTGCACGATCATCGCAGCCATCAGGCCCAGATTGTAGTCATGTGTGCCCGGGCGGGTGCAGATCCTTCCTTGCCATTTGGGATTGGTCAGGTCTTCGTAAGTGGTCACTTCGCCGTCTTCGACCCGGTCGCGGCTGGCATAGATGATGCGGGCGCGGCTGGTGAGGCCAAACCACTGGTTGGCCGGGTCACGGAATTCAGCCGGAATATTGGCGGTCAGCACATCGGATAGAACCGGTTGGGTTACGCCCGCGTCAACGATCTGACTCAAGCGCGCGATATCCACAGTCAGAACTAGGTCCGCCGGGCTGCGGTCCCCTTCGCTTTGCAGCCTTTCGACCATGCCTTTTTCGACAAAGGCCACGTTCACCTCGATACCTGTTTCAGCGGTGAAGGCATCGAAAAGCGGTTGCACCAGTTCCGGTTGGCGCAGCGAATAAACGTTCACTTCGGCGGCATTCGCCGCAACGGGTAAAGAAAGCAGGGCAAGGGCTATGCCTGGCAGGCGGGTGCGCATAGTTGACTCCTTTAGTCAGGTTAATAACCTTTGTATCCGAGAAAATCCGAGCCTGGTCAATACCTGATTAAACTTGTCGGATAATTTTTTATGTGAACACTACTCGTCGGAAGGCCGACCATTATTCCTTTCGGTCAACTTCGCCGCGTCCCAGAGCGCATCCATTTCGGCGAGGTCTGACTCATGCGGTTTCTTGCCCATGTTTGCCAATGCCGCTTCGACCGATTGGAAGCGACGGGTGAATTTGATGTTGGCATGACGCAAGGCGGACTCTGCATCGATCTTCAGATGCCGCGCCAGATTGGCTATGACAAAAAGCAGGTCGCCGAATTCTTCGAATGTCTCTGCCTCGGTCAGCTTTTCGTTGGCTTCGACCAATTCACCGGCCTCTTCAATGATCTTATCCAGTACCTCCGTCGTCGACGGCCAATCAAAACCCACGCGCGCGGCGCGGTTTTGCAGTTTGATTGCCCGTGTCAGCGCTGGAAGATTGACCGCAACATCATCCAGCACCCCTGATCGCGCGCTGTCGTTGCGTTCCTTTGCTTTTGCCGTTTCCCAATCTCTGGTTTGCTGTTCCGCGGTTTTGTTGCTGCTTTCATTGCCGAATACATGCGGATGGCGCGCAACCATTTTTTCCGAGACGCTTTTGACGATGCTGTCAAAGTCAAAAAGCCCTTTCTCGGCACCCATTTGGGCGTGGTAGACTGTCTGGAACAGCAAATCTCCGAGTTCACCTTCGAGGTCCGACATTGCGCCACGTTCGATGGCATCGGCCACCTCGTAGGCCTCTTCTATTGTATAGGGGGCGATGGTGGTAAAATTTTGCTCCACATCCCACGGGCAGCCGTTAACCGGATCGCGCAGCCTTTTCATGATTTCGAGCAGCCTCGGCATCCCGCCATCTGGGTCAAGGCAAAGCTGTTGGCTGAGCGCGGTGGCGTCGGGCATTGTGAAATCCTTCAAACTAGGCGACGTTCACCGCCAATTAATGTCCTTCCACTGCAGGAGTCCACGTCTATGCCTGTCATCAACCGGATCGCCGATTATGCCAATGAGATGACAGCATGGCGTCGGCATCTGCATCAAAATCCGGAGCTTGGGTTTGACTGTGTGAAAACGGCGGCATTTGTCACCGAAAGGTTGCGTGAATTCGGTGTAGACGAAATTCACGAAGGTATTGGTCAAACCGGCGTCGTCGCCATCATCGAAGGGCAGGGCGATGGCCCGGTCATCGGGTTGCGGGCGGATATGGATGCCTTGCCAATGACAGAGGAAACCGGGGCGGACTATGCATCGCAGATACCGGGAAAGATGCATGCATGCGGGCATGATGGCCACACCGCAATGTTGCTGGGGGCGGCACGTTATCTGGCTGAGACGCGGCGTTTTCGTGGTCGCGTTGCCCTGATTTTTCAACCGGCCGAAGAGGATGGCGGCGGCGGTCAGGCCATGGTGAAAGAGGGTGTTATCGAACGCTTTGGTATAAGCCAGATTTACGCCTTGCATAATTCACCTAGCTTGCCGGTTGGCCATTTTCTGACAAAGGCGGGGCCGATACTGGCCGCCGACGATACTGTGCGCGTCTATCTGACGGGTAAGGGTGGCCATGCGGCTTATCCAGATAGCTGTATCGACCCGATACCAGCAGCCGTGGGCAT
>JAOUMG010000438.1 GCA_029881635.1 Paracoccaceae bacterium
CTGCATCGTTGCGCCAAGGTTTTCCCGTAACGGCGGGCGTAACAGTGGCAGCTTACCGCGCTGAGTCAGATCAAGATATTCGACAATCGCCCCCATCGCCGAAACCTCGGCGCGGCCAAAGGTACCGAAGGCATCCAGTGCCGACACCTGATAAAGTGCGCAAAGCCGCTTTTCCGCGTTCGTGCTGTCGAAGGACCCCCGCGACAATGGCGTGATAGCAGCCCCGGATTCAGCTACTAAACCAGCACAATCAGCCTCTTTTGCCTCGCTGACGATCACTTCACGCGGCGAAAGGCGCGCCAGTTCCGGGGCAAGACGGACCATCGGGCAGGGCATCACCCGAAATTCGCCGGTAGAGATATCAACCCATGCCAGAGCCGCTTCATCACGAACCTCAGCCCAAGCGGCCAGAAAGTTGTGCCGCCGTGCCTCCAGCAGGGATTCTTCGGTCAGCGTACCCGGTGTGACCAGCCGCACCACATCACGCGCCACGACCGACTTTGCCCCGCGCTTCTTTGCATCGGCCGGATCTTCCATCTGCTCGGCGATTGCCACACGAAACCCTTTACGGATCAGGGTCAGCAAATACCCTTCGGCAGCATGATAGGGCACACCGCACATCGGAATGTCCTGTCCCTGATGCTGGCCACGCTTTGTCAGCGCAATATCCAGCGCGACGGCCGCCGCCTCGGCATCGGCAAAGAACATTTCGTAAAAGTCACCCATCCGGTAAAAGAGCAGCGCATCAGGGTAACGGCCCTTGATCTCCAGATATTGCGCCATCATCGGCGTGACTGTGCTGTTGCCCGCGCTCAAATCCTGCCCCCCGGTTTCCGCCGCCGACCCTACAAAACCGATACGGCCGGGAAAAGCGCCAAATCCGCATCGACGCAGGCGGTTTGTAATGTCATTCTTGCGACAGGCAGCAATTCAGAGGCGACTTTGGCTATCTATAACTTCGGATCTATTAATATCGACCATTTCTACCGCGTACCGCACTTCCCCGCCCCGGGTGAAACGCTTGCGGCTGAAAACTACGTGGTGGGGTTGGGCGGCAAGGGGGCGAACCAATCCGCCGCCGCTGCCAAGGCAGGGGCGACAACCTATCACATCGGCGGGATCGGACCAGAGTCTGACTGGATCGTGACACGGCTGGCGGAGTGGGGGGTCAAAACACGTCATATTGCGCGGATCGAAATGGCCACCGGCCACGCCATCATCAATGTGGACAAAACGGGCGAGAACACTATCGTTCTCTTTGCGGGAGCCAACCGCGCCATGCCCTTTTCGTTGATCGAATCCGCCCTTGCGGAAGCTATGGCAGGCGACACGCTGCTTTTGCAAAACGAGACCGCGCATCAGGCAGAAGCGGCGCGGCTGGCCCGAACCCTCGGGCTTCATGTCACCTATTCCGCCGCTCCATTCGATGTCTCTGCAGTGAGGGCCATTCTGCCTCACATCACTCTTCTTGCGCTTAACGCGGTTGAGGCCGATCAGCTGTGTCGCGCCCTAAATACCACGCTCGATTCCCTCGATGTCCCGGAAATACTCGTGACCCGTGGTGCGGAAGGGGCCGAATGGCGCGACCGGACCGGGCAGCGCGCCTTTGCCAATGCTCACAAGGTCACCGCTGTCGATACAACCGGCGCTGGTGACACGTTCCTGGGCTACTTTGCCGCGGGGCGCGACATGGGCCTTACCCCCGCCGCGGCGCTGACCCGCGCTGGCGCGGCTGCCAGTCTCAAGGTCACGCGGCCGGGCACCGCCGATGCGATTCCCCGCGCCGCAGAGGTCGATTCATTTCTGGCTCAGTGAACAAAGGGTGCCGCGCTGCCCCAAAGCTGTTTCACCCGATCATCCCGGCCACAGCCGCGACGATAGAACTTATAGGCTTCGGACTGTTTCTTCGGCCCGCCCCGGGTCAGGATAATTCCGCTGCCCTTATAATAATCCTGATGATACGCCTCGGCTTTGTAAAACTTGGCTGCATCCAGAATGGGTGTCACAATGGTACGGCCCAGCACCTTGCCCGCTTCGGCCTTGGCAGCTTCGGCGGCCGCACGTTGCGCCGCGTCCTTGACGAAAACAGCGGTGCGGTAACTGTCACCCCGGTCGCAGAACTGGCCACCGTCATCGGTGGGATCGACTGAACGGAAAAACAACTCCATCAAGGTCGCATAGCTGACCTTCGCCGGATCATAACGGATTTCCACCGCCTCGTAATGGCCGGTGCCGCCGCGGGTGACCTGCTTGTAGGTGGGGTTCGCCGTCGTCCCGCCGGTATAGCCAGATATGGCCTCCTTCACGCCCGGCACGGATTCGAAATCGGATTCGACGCACCAAAAACATCCGCCCGCGACAATCGCGGATTCGGTTGCGGCCAAAGCCGGAAAGGCAAGCATCAGAAAGGCAAGCGTGTATTTCAACATCTCATTCTCCATTTTTTGCGAAAAGACGGGCATCCGCCGTTACAATCAAATCATCTTCCTGTGACCTCCCCCTTGGCGGCGACCGCGCAGCCTATTAGCGTGCGCCCGAACGGAGGACGAAATGACCGAACATGTGACCACTCATCAGGCAGAAGAAGACGCCCGAAATGCGGCCATCAAGATTTATGTGAACGGCCGCATCCTACCCAAAGCCGACGCCACGGTCAGCGTCTATGACAGCGGCTTCATGCTCGGCGACGGGGTCTGGGAAGGGGTACGGCTTTACGATGGGCGCTGGGCCTTTCTTGATGAGCATATCGATCGCCTGTTCGAGGCCGCGAAAGCCATCGATCTTGATATCGCAATGACCCCGAAAGAGGTCAAAAATGCCTTGTTAGAGACACAAAAAGCGAATGGAATGGTCACTGATGCCCACGCCCGGCTGATGGTGACACGTGGGGTCAAGACCAGGCCCTTCCAACACCCATCGCTCAGTCGGTCCGGGCCGACAATGGTCATCATCATGGAGCATTCCAAACCAAAGATTCCGCGACCGATACGGCTGGCCACGGTTCCGCATATGCGCGGGCTGCCCATGACGCAGGATCCAAAGCTCAACAGCCACTCCAAACTCAACTGCATCCTCGCCTGCATCGCCGCCGAAAGGGCGGGGGCG
>JAOUMG010000439.1 GCA_029881635.1 Paracoccaceae bacterium
AACCGGGGCCAAAACGAAAGCTCGACCCTCGGGCAATAACGTTGATCCAGCGCAGGCGAGACAATGTGGCAATCAATTCTGCCGGTATGGCCTCGGCCACCGCTTGATGAGCTGGATTATGGCCGAAAAGTTGAAAGGGCCGGATCGCAATTGTCGGCTTGGCCACTGGTGCCGGGGGTTCGATAGGCGCCGCCGCCTGGGCGGACCTGATCTCGCGGACGTCGGCCACGAAGCGGAACCCGTGCCCGCGCACGGTTTTTATGAACGCTTGTCGTTCTCCATCATCCCCAAGCACTTTGCGGATTTGCTTGACCAGCGTCGAAAGCGAGGCGTCCGTGACGAATATGCCGGGCCAGATTGACTGAAAAATGTCCTGCTTTGTCACCGCGCGATGGCGTTCAGCGACCAGAAGGTTCAATAGCGCCATCGCCTTTGGTTCCAGGGCAATCGTACCGTTGGCGCCAAAAAGCTCATGGCGCTGCTTGTCCAGACGAAATTCCCCAAACTCATAGATCATGCGGCCGACATTAATCCGAACTCCAGTTCCTATGCAAAGGGCGCTGCCAAATCCTCAGGCAATCATCATGAAAAACTCAGACCGCACTCAAGCGACAACGATCTCTTCTGCGCATAAAGGCGATGACCGGCAGACTTGGCCGCCTCCTTCAAACTGTAAAAGCGCACCGAGATTACAAATGAAACGTCCCAACCGCACTCTGGTGTCATTCGCCACGCCGCACATGACGATCGGCCATGAGCTTAATGCCAGCCTGACCTGATCGCCAGATAGCCTCCTTCGAAAGGATCAACTCCATGTCGTCCTATCCCCATTCAAAACCCATCGTCATGGCGATCCACGGTTCTGCCAGCACGGCGAAACAATGGCGCTGCCTCGCGGATGAACTTGGTGCCACCACGACTTTCATCGCCTCGGACCTTCCGGGCTATGGCACGGCGGAAAATGACAAGGGCAGTCGTTTGGCCGCTCTTGAAAAGGCCGTCGCACGGTGCACTGCGCCCATACATCTGGTGGCCCATAGCTTTGGCGGCGCGGTGGCATTGAAATTCGCCAACGCCCTGCCGAAACGCATCGCTTCGGTCACGCTTTGTGACCCGGTCACCGCCCTTGTGGGCGCCTGCGGGCGGCCCGGATTGTCGCCTGAACTTGATGCGATTTGGCGCGATATCGGAGATAGCAACGATACCGCCATCATGCGGGCTTTCCTGGCCTTTTGGGATGGTGATGCGTCCTGGGGGGCATTGAACGAAACACAGCGTGCGCGCCTCGTCGGCCATGCGCCGGGTCTGCGCCGCGACTTTTCCGAAGTGTCGCGCGGGATATGGTCGCCTGATCAGATCAGCTATCGCGGTCCGCTGACCATCCTGCACGGAGAAAAATCGCCTGACGTCACACTTGGAATGGCACGCGCCATTGCTGCCCGGCATCGGCAAGCGGTGATCAAACCGCTTGGCAGCCTCGGGCATCTCGCACCGCTGACCCATCCCGACGTTGTGAACAGACATCTGTGCCAATCCCTCGCCTTGCATGGCGTCGAACTCACCCCGGCAATCGCAACCAAAATGCTCGCTGCCTGAGCAATTCATGGAGGAACCCGCTATGATCACCAGAATTTGGCAAGCCTGGACCACGCCCGAAAACGCGGATCCATATGAAACGCTTCTGACCAGCACGATTTTCCCGGCCATTCGCGCCAAGCACATCGACGGCCTGAAAACCATGGAGCTTCTTCGCCGGGAGGCAGGACCAGAAGTTGAGTTTGTGGTCCTGTTCCGCTTCACCGACCTGGACAGCATCCGTGAAATGGCCGGTGCCGATGCTGAAGCGGCCTATGTTCCCGATATCGCACGCAAGGTGCTGAAACGGTTCGAGGACCGTGCGCGGCATTTCGACAGCCGTTTTCACTCCACTCCAGCAAAGGAGATGGCCAGTGGCTGATTATCTGCAAATGGGCGGATGTTCCTGCGGTCGGGTAAGATACCGGCTGCGCGACACCCCCCTTATCGTGCATGCCTGTCATTGCCGCATGTGTCAGCGCCTGACCGGGTCAACCAATGCGGTCAATGTGCTGATCGAGGCCTGCAAGGTCGTGCTTGAAAGCGGCGAGGTCACCCAGAAACTGGCCTTCACGCCCTCGGGCCATGGGCAGCTGATCACCAGATGCGCCGATTGTCAGGTGGCGGTGTGGAGCGAATACCTGATCTTTACCGCAAGGCGCGGCGTCGCCGTTCGCTTCATCCGCGCTGGCACTTTGGACCGCCCGGATCGCTTTCCACCTGACGTCCATATCTATGCCGAGACGATGCAGGATCATTTTCTGGCAGCACCGGAGATCCCTCAATTTCCGAAATTCTATGACCTGGCAAAGGTCTGGTCGCCTTCCAGCCTCGAAAGGCTGTCGTGCGCCAGATCCGATGCCGTCTGAGACAAGGACCACAGACATGAAACCAACGGATTGGCTTGTAATTCTCATCGCCGGATGCGCCTTTGGAGCCTCATTCGGCCTTAACGAACTTTTGTTGGCTGAGCTTGGCCCGCTTACGATTTCCGCATTAAGGGTGGGCATCGCCGCAATTGGATGCTGGGTCTGGTTGCTAGCCCGCGATAGGCACGGACTGGCGCAGGCAGTAGTGACTTCGAGGCTTGCGCTTCTGGGCGTGTTTCAGTTTGCCTTGCCATTCGCACTTTTGCCCTTTGCCCAGATGCATATCACCTCTTCTGTCGCGGGCATTGCCAATGCGCTGACACCGGTCGCGACGCTGGTCGTTTCTCTTGTGCTGGTGACGGGCGAGCGTGTGGGTGCCGCCAAATTATCGGGTCTCGGTTTCGGTGCCCTGGGTGCCTTTGTGCTGGTCTCGGGGAATGGTCACGAGACCGGCTCCGATCCTCTTTATGTGTTGTTGGCGGTGCTCGCGACGTTCAGTTATGCGCTCGCGCTCAACATCGCCAAAGGGTTGGGGGGCGTCCCTGCGACTGTAGCAATTACCTGGTCGCTTACGTTTGGCTTCGTGTTCATCGCACCGGTGGCATGGTTGGTCGAGGGCGTTCCAGGATCGATCAGCCCGAAAACAATCGCTTC
>JAOUMG010000440.1 GCA_029881635.1 Paracoccaceae bacterium
GGGTTATGCGCTAAGCTTGATATTGCATGCAGATGGGGGCATTCCATGCGCCAAATGACCATTGCAACAGCAGCCTTGGCCTTGCTTGTCTTTTCGGCAAGGGCCGACACGGTTTCGTGCGAGAACCCGCTGATCACCGTCAACGCAATGAATTCGGCAACGGCCGAACTGATCTGCACGGCTGCCCAACGCGCGCAAACCCTGTTTGCGGATTGCAACATACCACCGCTTGCCACCCCCATAAAGATCGACACCGTCACCGAACTGGAACCCGGATGCGCCGCGATCTATCATTGTGGTGAGGGCAGGATCGAGGTGCTGGAGCCATCTCTGATGAACGAAGGGCGCCCGGCCGATAATGCCTTTGTCTTCCTTGGTCCAGAGGCATTTTTTCAAAGCATTGTCGTGCATGAACTGACGCATGCAGCCCTTGACGGCATCCCATGCCCCTTTGACAGATGCCTGATTGCGCAGGAATATGTGAGCTACGCCATGCAGGTCATGTCGCTGAGCGAAGGCGAGAAGGCGGCATTTGCGGCACATTCGAGTTACAACCGGCAGATATCCCGTGATGAACTGAACGAGATCATTCTCTTCATGGCGCCAAATCGTTTTATCCAGAAAACCTGGGCACATCTTTCGCAGCGTGATGACGCTTGCGAATACATTGGTCAGATCATTGATGGCAACATCTTGCTGGATCGTGAAAGGTTCTGATCCGACTGACCAGTGCAATTAGCCCCCATCCCCTTGCCGCTATCAGGGTTTTGAGGAACCGGACCGGTGTTCTTCATGGGAAATGCCAGACGGTTTCCACACAAGACAACCATCGGGTTTTGGTTTCATTGAACCGGGCATTGGTCTAGGTATTTCACGGTTGGACCCTCATGGGGTTCTGGCGAGGCTGCGCAAGGAGAAAAGAGTGGATTATGCACCGGGGCGCGAAAAATGTCCGCTGCCATTCTCGCCGTTCAAGGCCTGTACCGTGCCGCGTCCGATCGGGTGGCTGTCGACGATCAGCCGGGCCGGGGTGCACAACCTCGCCCCCTATAGCCAATGGCAGAACCTGACATTTGACCCGCCACTGGTCATGTTCGCCGCAAATCAATATCCGGATGGGCGCCGCAAGGATACTGTCTTGAATGCCGAGGAAACCGGCTGGTTCGTTTGGAATATGGCCACCTTCGCCCTGCGCGAGGCGGTCAACACCAGTGCAATGGCATTGGCGCCGGAAGAGGATGAATTCGACCGGGCCGGCGTGACGAAAGCCGCCTGCGTGGACGCACCGGGCGCACGTGTCAAAGAAAGCCCCTGCCATTTTGAGTGCCGCTATCTGAGCACCCACCGGTTACCCGGAAACAGCTCTGTCGGTACGGTCGATGTCGTCTATGGCCAGGTTGAACGTATTCATGTGGCCGATGATGTGCTGACGCCAGATGGCAAGCTGGACATTGCCAAGATCGAGCCAATCGCCCGGCTCGGCTATTACGATTATACCGTGGTGCGCGACGTCTTTGAGATGCGCATTCCCGGTGCAAGCGCCGCCGAGGCGGACGGCCTTGAAGGCAAGACTTGAGATGATCACCAACCGGGCAGGTGGGGGCAGCGGCGCCAATCGCAAACGCTGACTGTCTTTAGGTACAAGCCAGATTTCGAGCCCTCCGCAGTCCCGGCAATGGGTACCAAGGCCAGCGTCGAAGAAGACCGCGGCAACCGATCCATGGTGTCTTTTATACTGTGGCCGATAGCACTGGACTAAGGGCAGGTGCAAACACATGGGCTGCGCAAGAACTTTCTATCTGCGCATGAGTAACTTGCCTGATGGTGGCCGAGCTTCAGTTGCCCTTCCAGATCCAGCCGCCGCCCAAGATACGGCTGCCCCCCGTTTCATAGAAAACACAAGCCTGCCCGGGGCTGACACCTTCTTCGGGGTCAAGCAGCTCTACCATGGCCTCGGTTGCTGACAGGGGGCGGATCACAGCCGGTCGCGGTGGCCGGGTCGACCGGATGCGAACGGAAACCGACCGTTCGGTCATGTCATCAAAACCGCCATCGCCAATCCAGTTGATTTCGCGAACCGGGACAGTTCGCGTCGACAGCGCCTCTTTCGGGCCGACGACCACGCGGCGGGTTTCCGGATCAAGCCGGATAACGTAAAGCGGATCGCCCAGCCCGCCGATGCCAAGGCCCCGCCTTTGGCCGATTGTATAGTGAATCACCCCGCGGTGGTCGCCCAAGACTTGGCCGTCCATATCCACGATCTCGCCCGGATCGGCGGCGCCGGGGCGGAGTTTTTCAATCACGCTGGCATAGTTGCCATTGGGGACAAAGCAAATGTCCTGACTGTCGGGCTTATCAGCCACTGACAGGCCATATTTGGCCGCCAGGGCGCGCGTCTCTGCTTTGGATGCCAAATGGCCCAGGGGAAAGCGCAAGTAATCGAGCTGTTCCTGCTTGGTCGAAAACAGGAAATAGCTTTGATCACGGGCCGCATCGGCGGCGCAGTGCAGTTCCGCCCCCTCTGGGCCCATTTTGCGCTGAATGTAATGGCCCGTGGCCATGCAGTCGGCATCCAGATCCTTGGCAGTCGCCAACAGATCCTTGAACTTCACCCGTTCGTTGCAGCGGATGCAGGGTACCGGTGTCGCACCTGCAAGATAGGCATCGGCAAATTCGTCAATGACCGCCTCGCGGAACATATTCTCATAATCCAGCACATAGTGTGGAAAGCCCATCGCCTCGGCCACGCGGCGGGCGTCGTGAATGTCTTGCCCTGCGCAGCAGGCCCCTTTTTTGGCCAGTGCCGCGCCGTGATCATATAGCTGTAAGGTGACGCCGACGACGTCATAGCCTTCTTCGGCCAGCATTGCTGCCACAACGGACGAATCCACGCCGCCCGACATAGCCACAACCACCCGCGTGTCGGCGGGGGACTTGGGCAGGCCAAGTGAATTCAACGGGGTTTTTGCGTCCAATGCCATAGGGCTCCCTCAAGATCGTAAGGAATATAGGAAAATCCTAACTACTCACAAGCGCTGGTTTCATCGCTCTTTAAGGCAGGGGTTGCAACCTGACGTCGGGAACGGAGCAAG
>JAOUMG010000441.1 GCA_029881635.1 Paracoccaceae bacterium
CGGCAGACCTAACTAGCCCCATCTTTACTGACCAGAATCGCCGGAAATGTAGCGATTTTGCCCAAGTTTCGTTGCACAGGCTTCGAATTTGGCACTCAACCGGCGGATGTTCGCCAATTTGCGGCTGAAAAGATGCGTGGCGGCTGGCCGACCAGCTAAGTGCCTTAAATTCGCCACTTTTCGTAGACCCTTTGGTGGAAACAATCGTCGTTCCATCCGGGGGGATGCATCAATGACCGCTATTCAGGCCAAGAGCAGTACCGGTGACGTTTCATTCACGGTTGCTCAAAAGGAATTCGAAAACCCGCCAGCCGGTGGCAGTGCAAAACGTGTCTTCGATATACTTTTCAGTTTGGTGGCAATACTCAGCGTATTGCCGTTCTTTCTCATCTTGCCCGCAGTCATCTACATAGTCTCGCCAGGTCCGGTATTCTTTTCACACAAGCGCATTGGGTTCCGCGGCAAGTCCTTTCCGTGCCTGAAATTCCGCACGATGGTTATGGATGCCGACCGGATACTGGAAGAGCATTTTGCGAATAACCCAGACGCCCGTGAGGAATTCGAACGGCACCGGAAACTCAAAAATGACCCGCGGATCATTCCCGTCATTGGATCATTCCTGCGTAAGTCGAGCCTGGATGAGTTGCCGCAATTTATTAATGTATTTCGCGGTGAGATGAGCGTCGTCGGACCCCGACCACTAACACTGGATGAGTTGCGTGGCTATGGCGAAGCCGCGAGTCGTTACAAGTCAGCGCGTCCGGGTATTACTGGCTTGTGGCAGGTATCTGGTCGCAGTGACCTCACGTTCTGCAAGCGTGTTGAACTTGACAGCAGCTATGTTTCGAACTGCACACTCCTCACGGATGTGTGGTTGATTGCCAAAACCATTGGCGTACTCTTGAGTGGCCGAGGCGCGTACTGAGCTGCGTGCTGTCAAGCCAACAGCAATATTCTGCAAAGCGTTCTTCGTGCGCATGGCGGAGCGTTGACAAAAGGAAAGCTTGAATGGTGATTACAATCTCCAATTTCCCGTCTATAGTCGGTCGACAGGGATGTGGGGAGACGGACATTGAGGGGGCTACTGCTACTAGCGCCGGTATTGAGTTGTGCGTTTGCCGTTGGTGTTTACCTCTTCGATGGCAGTTTGTGGATGATGTTCGCTGCCTTTTTCATCGCTGGGCCGATAGCCGTTTTGCTGCTTGGCATATTGTTGGGTCGCCGGGCCAATGATACAGGCGACAACAAATAGGGCTCTGACCAACAGGGCCAGCACCAAACCTCAGATCATAACTCCGGCCGAAACCCTCGTTGTCCTTCCCGCATTGAACGAAGCCGATCATATCGAGACGTGTATCCGTTCGCTCATGCAACCGCAGTCCTGGATGGCTGGTTGCCGGGTCGTTGTGGCAGACGGCGGAAGCACAGACGGCACACAAGAGATCGTACAGAACATTGCGCAAGAGTTTCCGAACGTGGTTTTGGTCGATAACCCACAGCGCTTGCAATCCGCCGGGGTTAATACAGCTGTAGCGCGTTGTTCGGAACCGTCGCACAAAATCCTCGTCCGGTGTGATGTACATGCGATCTACCCGGCCGGCTATGTTCAAACTTTGGTCGACGAACTCCATCTGTTGGGCGCAGCATCGGTCGTGACGGCTATGGATGCCACTGGGCATGCCGGCTTTCAGAAGGCGGCGGCTTGGATTGTCGATACCCGACTTGGTTCAGGCGGCTCGGCACATCGCGGCGGACGCAAAGCTCAGTTTGTGGATCATGGCCACCATGCCGCGTTCGATCTCGGATGGTTTCGACATGTCGGCGGCTACGATCCAACTATCAGCCACAATGAGGATGCTGAATACGATCTGCGCCTTGCACGCGCTGGCGGGACGATATGGCTGACCGACAGAACACGCATTAAGTATTTGATGCGCCCAACGTTGCGAGGACTGTGGCAGCAGTATTGGAACTACGGGAAGGGAAGGGCGAACACACTGACCAAGCACCGTATCGTGCCACGCCTGCGACAGATCTTGCCGATAGCAAACACTTTGCTTTTGGCGGCCTCGCTGGTGACCATCTTAGTGACGCCGCTAGCGCTGATCTGGCCAGCGCTTTATGCAACGGTTTTAATTGCAACTTCCTTGGTTGCCGCCACTTCCCTGCGCAGCGCCGAGGGCCTTTGGGCCGGTCCCGCGCTTGGGGTAATACATCTCGCATGGGCGCTTGGCTTCATGCAGCGTGTGATCGAGGGCTTCGGTGTGATACGTCGACAGCGGCTCCTTGCGGGCTAACGGCATGGTCATGTCCGGCCCCACAAGCATTGATATCTGCGTCTGTACTTTCCGACGTCCGCATTTGGCGGCGACGCTTCAGTCGTTGATGCATCTGGAGTTTCCCAAAGCGACCGTGATCCGTATCTTAGTGGCGGATAACGACAACAGCCCAAGTGCAATGGCGCTTGTTGAAGAATACCAGGGCAATGATATCCAAGTGCAGTACATTCACGCGCCGGAACGGAACATTTCGATTGCCCGCAATGCCTGCCTGGATCATGCGACAGGCGACTTTATCGCCTGGATTGACGATGATGAGATTGCCGACCCGCTCTGGATCATGCGGCTTTGGGACACGCTGCGGGATGGTGCCTTCGATGCCGTTTTCGGACCTGCGATTGCGATTTATCCGTCGGAGGCACCTGCGCATATCGTGCGCGGTGATTTCCATTCGAACCGCCCTGTGGTGCGGCAAGGCGAAGTCCGCACTGGTCATACATGCAACGCCCTTGTCGACATGCGAAAGCCCACGACGCGGGCCCTGCGGTTTGACACCACAAAAGGCCGGACAGGTGGTGAAGATACCGATTATTTCCATCGGCTATGGATGACAGGAGGAAAGCTCGGAATCTGTGAAACCGCGCAGGTCTTTGAAAAGGTTGCACCTAGCCGATTGCATTTCGGCTGGATGATCCGCCGAAGTTTCAATTCCGGCCATGTCTTCGGTGAGCTATTCCGACAAGGAGCGGCAATAACAGCCGTGCTCTGGTTTGGTTTGGCGGCTTTACTAAAG
>JAOUMG010000442.1 GCA_029881635.1 Paracoccaceae bacterium
AATATTCGCGAGGTCATCATGTTCCCGATGAACCAGCGCGCCGAAGACCTGATGATGGAAGCGCCGTCCGAGCCGACAAATGAACAACTGCGCGAATTGGGGCTGCGGGTCATTCCCAAGGAGTGAACTGCACGCGAAGCGGTTCTGGAAAAGGAAAAGCCGTGCGGCATTGCGGCACGGCCTTTTCAGAACATCAGAGAGCCGGCGAGGACGATGCCCCGACAAGCGGCTGGGTCTGAATGATTAAAACGCTGAGGCAGCGGTCGCGGCGATCGAGAAGGTCAGCGACAGCGCACCAATGGCGAAAACGGTCCAATGGGCGGCGCGGGTCAGCTTTTCGTTCAGCGCGATGCGAATGATCTTGTCACTCATGGCAGGTTCCTTTGGCAGCAGCCCGGCAGATGGGCTATTTTGTTGGGTTCAACCTCTGCCCAGAATGCGGCACGATTGCGGTGCGTTTGGTGCAGGACGGGGGCAATTTCGGCACCATTTCACGACGCAGGGGCCAAGCTCGCTTCCGGGATCGGAGCGGTTTGGCGGGTAGGGCGGCTGGAAGCAGGGCATGTGGAGATTGCGAGGAGGGCAGAAATGACCAGGCGATTTGGCGAGGCTTTACCCGGATGGGTGCCACCGGCGGCGCCGGATCAGGCGGTGTTGAAGGGGCGCTATGCGCGGCTGGAGCGGTTGGACCCGCAGGCCCATGCCGCCGATATTCATGCAGCCAACCGGGCCGATGATGCGATCTGGGATTATCTGCCTTACGGACCCTTCGCCGAGGAAGCCGGATATTCGGCCTGGGCTGAAAGCGTCGCCGCAGGGTCGGACCCTTGTTTTTACGCCGTCATCGACAGGGCAACCGGCAAGGCGGGGGGTGTTGCGAGCTTTCTTCGCGTGACCCCGGCGTCGGGGTCGATCGAGGTGGGGCATATCAACCTTGCCCCGGTCTTGCAGCGGACACGTGCCGCGACCGAGGCGATGTATCTGATGATGGGATGGGCTTTTGACGCCGGATATCGACGCTATGAATGGAAATGCGATGCGCTGAACCTGCCGTCACGGCGGGCGGCGGCGCGGCTTGGCTTCAGCTATGAGGGGGTTTTCCGGCAGGCCACGGTCTATAAGGGGCGCAACCGCGATACCGCATGGTTTGCGGTGATCGACAAGGAATGGCGCGACCTGAAGGCCGCCTATCAGACCTGGCTGGACCCGGCGAATTTCAGCGCTGACGGGAAGCAGAGGCGGAGCCTGTCGGATTTGACGCAGCCATTGCTGTTTGCCACAGACCCGATTGCGGCCGGTTAGATGGCCACCGGTAACAGTCCGACCAGATCAAATCCCGCACCGGACGGGCGGCATCATATCTGAGCCTGGGCCGCGAGCCGTTCCTGCACCAGCCCATTGATCTGCGACAGGGGGCGGGCCAGCCCATGCCCGGCATGTTGTTCGCGCGCCAGGGCTTCGGCCGCTGCCTGCAAGGGGGCGTCATGTGCCGACCGGGCCACCCCGGTCAAAAACTGCGCAATGTAGCCCAGGGTGGCGGCATCGGGTTTGTTGCCCAGGATATCGGCGACATGGCAAAGGTCATCACGCAGGGCGATGGGGTCGGGCATGATCTGGTCATCGCGCGGCACACCGCGCAGCACCGGGCGGGTTGATGCAGGCAGGCTGCCCAGAACCTTTTGCTGAAAGTTGGCGAGGCTTTCGATGGGTTTGGCCTGAAATCCGTCAGCCCCGGCGGCCAGCACTGCCGGTTCGGTCAGAGCATCGCCGCTGGTGCCCAGCAATACCGGGATGCGGGGCGACATGGTGGCAAGATCACGGATCAGGTCGATCCCAGATCCGTCCGGCAGGCCAAGATCAACGATGACAACCGTGGGTCGGTAGCATTGCAGATGCTTGCGTGCCGAGCGCAGGCAATCGGCCCGCCTGATCCGGGCCCCGGAATGCAGGCACAAAAGCCGCATGGCTTCGCTGGCAAATCGACTGTCTTCGACCACCAGTACCGTCAACCCGAGCAAGGGGCGGTCGCCGGTCGGTTCGCGCCGCGCCATGAATTCGGAAAAGTCGTCTGACATTGGCTTACCTCCTGTGCTGCTGGTTCGGCGCTGCGGTCGGGGGCGCCGTCAGGCCCAGAGTTAGACAGGCATTGGCTAACAGAAGGTAAAGGCCGACCCGCGACATTGCCGCCCCTTGCATGGCGGCGGGCGCGGCCCCATAAACCCCGGCAACCAGATGGAGAGGAATGCCATGATCGGACGCCTGAACCATGTTGCCATTGCAGTGCCGGATCTTGAGGCCGCATCGGCGCAGTATCGCGGAACGCTGGGGGCCAAGGTAGGGGCGCCGCAGGATGAGCCCGATCACGGCGTTACGGTGGTTTTCATCGAGCTGCCCAATACCAAGATCGAACTTTTATACCCCTTGGGCGATGCCTCACCGATTACCGGATTTCTGGAAAAGAACCCCTCGGGCGGCATTCATCATATTTGCTACGAGGTGGACGACATCCTTGCCGCGCGCGACCGGCTGAAGGCATCGGGCGCGCGGGTTCTGGGCACGGGCGAACCGAAGATCGGGGCGCATGGCAAGCCGGTTCTGTTCCTGCACCCCAAGGATTTCAACGGTTGTCTGGTTGAACTGGAGCAGGTCTGATGAGCCTGACCGGCGGGATCGTTCTATTCGCAGTGATCTGGTTTTTGGTGTTTTTCATCGTGCTGCAGATCCGGCCGGGATCGCAGGCCGAGGCGGGCGAGGTCGAACCCGGCACGCCGCCGGGTGCACCCTCGGATGCGCAGGTTGGGCGTAAAGCGAAACTGACCACCATGATCGCGCTGGTGATCTGGGCGGTGATCGCAACAGTCTTGCTGACAGGTGCGGTCACCTTGCGTGACATCGACTGGTTCGACCGGTTGGGGCCTGCGCCTGCGGGCGTGAACTGAGCGATCTGGCCGGTGCAGCGGTTTGCAGGCAGAGGCGCGCTTGCGTGCATCGGACTGGGAATGGCCGAGCATCGGCGGGCAACAGATCGCAGTGAGCGTGCGCGGCATGGCAAGGCCGGTCCGGGTTT
>JAOUMG010000443.1 GCA_029881635.1 Paracoccaceae bacterium
AGTTCGCCCTCGTCGGCGGCTTGTTCGATGATTTGTAACAGGCGGTCTTGGTTGGGCAAATCGATCAGGCTGCCCATTTGACTGGAAGGATCAGCGCCGGGGCCGGTTTTCACCGCCTTGAACGCAGCCGTCATACGGGTCTCGAAATCCTCGCGGATTGTTTCGTGGACCAAAAACCGAGCCGCCGCGACACAGATTTGTCCGGCCATCACCAACGACCCATGGGTCAGTTCCCTGACCACCAGATCAAGGTCGGCATCGGCAAAGATCACCGCAGGCGCCTTGCCGCCCAGCTCAAGGTTGAGGCGTTTCAGGGTCGGGGCAGCCCCGGCCATGATCTTTTTCCCTGTGGCCGATGATCCGGTAAAGGAAATCACGTCGATCAGCGGCGAAGTGACCATGGCCTGTCCGACCTCCGAGCCGTTCTCATTCACCGAGTTGACCACGCCCTTTGGCAAGCTGGGACAATCGGCCAGACATTGCATCACGCGGGCGTGGATAAACGGTGTTTGATCCGCCGGTTTCAACACGCAGGTACAGCCGGCCGCCAAGGCCGGGGTCAGCGACCGGATCAGCAAAGTAACCGGAGAGTTCCACGGCACGATGATCGCAGCGACACCCGCAGGTTCGCGGTGCAGCAGGCTGAAATTGCCGGGCATGGTTTCCTGTGTCCGGCCCTGGATGGCGCGGGCAAGCCCGGCGTAATAGCGGGTCTCGGAAATCGAGCCGAACACCTCGCCCGCCGCTTCGGCGCGCAACTTGCCGTTCTCGGCAACGATCAGGTCGATCAATTCGTCCTTCGCGACCTCCAACCGGTCAGCGAATTCGAACAACACCTGAGCGCGCAGGCGCGGTGAGGCGGCCCAAGTACCGGAAAAGAACGTCTCGCGTGCATTGGCAGCGGCCTGATCAAGCAACGCCGATGATCCGGGGTGAAATTGCCCAAGAACAGAGCCATCGGCCGGATTGACGCTGTCGCGAAGGGGGGCGTTGCCATCCAGCCAAGCGCCGTTGATATAGTGTCGAGCGATCTTCATGTTGGCCCTCAGAGTTTCAGGCCAAGCAGGTTGACCGCGTTGTCCTGGAATATTTTGCGGCGCAGTTCGTCCGTGATGTCCATTTCTTCGATAATCTGGATGGTTTGCCGGATATACATTGGCCCGCCCTCCGGGTCGAACGGCGCATCCGAAGCGAATAGGACCCGATCCTCACTAAAGAACTCGATTGCGTGCTCAATCGCCCTGCGCGAGCCGAAGGTGGCAGTATCCGCGCAGAATTCTTTGAAATATTCCAGGTGCGGCCGTTTTAGGGCCTTCAGAACCTCTTTCAGGTCGCGATCCGTCGTGCGCGCGCCCATTTGGTCCCAACCCGGGCCAACGCGGCCTTCGAAATAAGGGATCATGCCGCCAGCGTGGTGGGTGATCACTTTCAAGTTCGGCCAGCGGTCGAAAAAACCGGAAAACACCATCCGCGCCATCGCCGCAGAGGTTTCATAGGGCCAGCCAAAGGTCCACCAGATCTCGTATTCCGAACGGTTCTCGTTTTTATAGTCGCTGAAGTTCATGCCTCGCGCCGGATGCATCCAGACCGGTTTGTTGACGCTGTTCATGTATTCAAAAAACGGCGCGTATTTGGCCACATCCACCGGATCGCCCGCGATATTGGTGAATATCTGCATGCCGACAGCACCCAGATCCTCGATGGCGCGGCGCGATTCCTCGATGCAGGCATCCATGTTGTTCATCGGTGCTGTGCCGATGAAACCGGGGAACCGCTCTGGGTATTTGCGGCACAGTTCTGCCATCGAATCCGAGCCGATCTTGGACAATTCCAGCGCCTTGTCCGGCCCGGCCAGCATTTCCAGCGGCGGCGAGGCCAAAGACAGGATCTGTAAGTAGTCAGGGCCGAACATGTCCATCACCTCGAACCGGCGATCAAGGTTTGTCATCATTGGCACCTGGCCTGACCGGTTGGTGATGTCGCTCATGGTGCCGACATGGTCGATCAAAACGTCGAAAAACGGCGCGGGCCATATGTGATTGAAAATGTCGATCTTTTTCATGAGACTCCCTTTCTATCCAACTTTTGTGATGTAGGGCCGTTCCGGTTCGGCAATTCCGGTATTTCTGTCGCGGTCCAGTGTTTCGGACAATATCGCTGCTGCATGGCGCACATCGGTGCGAATAGCCCGCAAAAGCTCCGCACTCACATTGTGACCCGAAATCGTGACTGACAGGGACGCGATTGGCACCGAGCCCGCATCGAAAACCGGGCCAGCAACGCCGATAACTCCCGGGGTCACCTCGCCATGCGCCACCGCCACGCGGTCACGGCGGACGGCGCGCAGCGTACCGGCAATCGCGTCAACGCTTGTCCCGAGACCGATGGCGGCAAAATCTCCGGACTGTTCGTCAACCAGTGCTTCCAAGCGCCGGCGCGGCAGGAATGCCATGATCACCCGACTGATCGCGCCGCGCGCCAGAGGCATCGGGCGACCGCGGGGATAGCTTGTGACAGCGTTTTTGTCGGAACATTCCGACGCCACGCATAGCAGCTTTTGGCCATACCAGCGCACCAGCAAGCCCGAACAGGGATATTTCGCCACCAGGCTCTGCAAATGAGCCCGCCCGTGGCGGATCAGGGGATCAGACCGCCGCATCAAATAGTCCAGTTCCACAAGACGCGGCCCCAGCGCATAGGCGCCGCCGCTCAACGACGTCACCAGCCCCGCTTCCCGCAACGCTTTCAGATACCGGAATAAAGTCGGGCGAGAATAGCCGAGTTTCTCCATCAGTTGTTCGGACGTCCATTCCGGCTGGCTTTCACTGAAAACGTCCAGGATTGCCAGAATCCGCCCGGCGCTATTGGTGCCAGTCATACCGTAGTCTCCACAATCGGTCGGGTGCGGAAATATTCCAGCGCCATCAGAGCCAGACCACCCGCCACGCCAATAATGTCTGTCAGGAGTGCCCCGTCGAAGGCTCCGGCCGGAATCAGCGCCATCACGCCAAACACAACGAACAACAAGCGGAAGGCCAACGACAAGCGGCCGGAGAAATACCCC
>JAOUMG010000444.1 GCA_029881635.1 Paracoccaceae bacterium
GCCAAATCGGTCTGATCCCGCTACGCGGCGCAGTTCATCCGCCAGTTGCTGTCGCAGTGCCAACATTCCAAGCCGAACTTCCTCCAGCTCTGACTGCCAGTCAGCGCGCAAGGCAGGATCCCCCAATATCATCGTCACCAGTCTCGCGCCGTGATCGGGCGGGAAAGAATAGTTCTGCCGGTTGAGGAAGGCGAGCGTATCTTGCGTCAACCCCCGCGTGGTGGGGTCAGAAAGGCCCATCAAAATGCCCGTTCTTTCACGGTAAATGCCGAAATTTTTTGAACAGGATGCTGCTATCAGTACCTCTGGCAGTCGCTTCGCGATTAGCCTTGTTCCCGCGGCATCTGCATCAAGCCCATCGCCGAAACCCTGATAGGCGATGTCGATCAAAGGCACCGCACCGGCTTTTTCCAGAAGGGATGCCACCTCTCCCCATTCCGGCAAGGTAAGATTGGCACCGGTGGGGTTGTGGCAACAACCGTGCAGCAAAACCACGTCGCCCGCTTTCACATCTGCCAGATCGGCCATCATCGCAGAAAAATCCACTCCGCGGGATTCACTATCAAAATATCGATAGGGTCGCGTCGCAATCCCCAGATATTTCAGAATGGAAAGATGATTGGGCCAGGTCGGGTCCGAAACCCAGACCGTGGCGTTTGGTGTGGCCATGCGCACCAGTTCCAGCGCCTGACGGATAGCGCCGGTTCCGCCGGGCGTGGCCGCTGCGGCAATCCGGTCACTGGCGACAGTACCGCCGAGGATCAGATCGGCCATGGCGGCGTGATAGGCAGGTTCGCCTGCAAGCCCGGTATAGGCTTTGGTGGTTTCGGTTTCCCACAACGCTTTTTCAGCGGCTTTGACCGCCCGCATTACCGGTGTCAGCCCTGTAGCATCCTTGTAGACGCCAACCCCTAGGTCGATCTTGTCGGTACGCGGATCGGCCTTGTACATGCCAATAAGCTGCAGAATCTTGTCCGCTGGTTGCGGCTTTAGATCGGTGAACATGGTTTTGTTCCTTCTATCCCTTTGCGACCTTCAAATCGCCATACATTCCCCATTCTGACCATGACCCATCGTAAAGCGCGTGATCGTATTTACCTATACGCTCAAGCGCGAGGCTCAGGATTGCGGCCGTCACACCCGAACCACAAGTTGTGATGGCAGGTTTGGTCAGATCGACACCGGCGGCAGCGAAAACATCGCCGATTTCTGCTGGCGATTTCATTGTGCTGTCCGGGTTAAGAACTGCGTGGAAGGGTACATTTTTTGACTTTGGGATGTGTCCTGAACGCAGACCTTCGCGTGGTTCCGGGGCGGTACCAGCAAAGCGATCGGCACTGCGGGCGTCGATGATTTCGTGGTTTCCGAGCTTCGACGCTGCGGCGACCTGGGTCACGTCTTTGACCAAATGCGCCTGACGCTGCACGGTGATGTGTCGGTCACGCATTATGGGCGGCAGGTCTTCAGTCACCCGGCCCTCAGCCAGCCATTTCGGCAGGCCGCCATCCAGAACGGCGACATCGGTTTTGCCCATCAGGCGAAAGTTCCACCAAACGCGCGCGGCTGAAAAGAGACCTGCGCCGTCATAGATGACGACCTGATGGCCATCACCGACACCCATTGCCCTCAGGCGGCTGATAAACTTTTCCGACGGGGCTGCCATATGAGGCAAGGCCGAGCGATGATCCGAAATTTCGTCAATATCAAAGAACCGCGCGCCGGGTATGTGAACTTTGGCATATTCGGATCTGGCATCCCGTCCAGCGTCGGGCATGTACCATGACGCATCAAGAATACGCAGATCCGGGTCTTTCAGATGTGCTGCGAGCCAGTCGGTGGATACCAGCGTCTTTGGATCGTCCTGTGCCATTTTCAGCCCCCCTTCGGATGGCACTGATTATCCGGCACAGGTCCACGGGCGCAAGACCGTTGATTGGAAAAGGAAGAGACGGGGCGCTCATTCCCGATGAGGCCCCGTCACGATTTACTTTGCCATCATCTTTTTGACGATACCAACGATGGCCATGACCACGCCGCCACCAACGCCGCCAGAGGCAACGCTTGATATGATCGAGCCGATATCAAGGCCAGCCGCGGCTTCGGCGCCGCTGCCGCCAAGCATACCAATGATCTGGCTGCCCAACCCACCGCCGATAATACCGGCGATTGAGTTTCCCAAAGGTCCAAGGTCAAGATTTTTCAGGACTTTCCCGACGATATTACCACCGGCAGCACCTGAAATGAGGCTTATAATCAACTGTTCCATTCTGAAGGGTCCTCCCCTGTGGGCACTCGAACGCACAAACGGCTGAACGCGCCCCTGCCCAGCCATCTGGGCAAAGTGTTGCACGATCACGTTTTCGCAACAATACAGTGTTTGCAAACAGAATTGTTGACGCGGCGTCAGCCCTGTTTAAGCAGGCGCTGCTTCTGGCGTCCCCAGTCGCGTTTGGCTTCGGTGGCGCGTTTGTCCGCGATTTTCTTGCCTTTGCCTACGCCGATCTTCAGCTTCACAATACCGCGGCGATTGAAATACATCACCAAGGGAACCAGCGTCATGCCTTCGCGCCCAATGGCTTGCCACAGCCGGGATAACTCTTTTCGCGATACAAGTAGTTTGCGCCGGGCGCGTTCTTCGTGGCCAAAGACTCCCGCCTGTTTGTAAGGCGCGATATAGCTGTTGATCAGCCATAACTCACCGCCTTCAACCGAGGCATAGCTGTCTGCGATATTTGATTGCCCGACGCGAAGCGATTTTACTTCGGACCCGGTCAGCATGATGCCGACTTCCAGATCGCTTTCGATGAAGTAATCGAACCGCGCACGGCGGTTTTCAGCGATTACTTTGTAGTTGGGGTCTGATTTATCGGCCATGATGCGTTGGAGATAGGCGAGCAGTCTGCAGGAGTCCAGATGGGCGGCTTTCCGATACTGCAAAACAGATCGGCAAGGAGTGCACTTCCCGTGCGCAAGGAATAAGTAGGGAAGGAAAAGGAGGGCTGGATCCGATGTTCATTCAAATAGCGCTCGGGACATTGCTGATGCTGATGTCCATATTGGTTT
>JAOUMG010000445.1 GCA_029881635.1 Paracoccaceae bacterium
CCGCCTGCCCGACGCGGATTCCGACGACGAGGTAGCGGTCAACGAACCCTTTGCCGTCGCCAATGGCTACGTTCCCGGCGATACGTTCTTTGCCAATATCAACGGCACCAAACGGGAACTGACGATTACCGGTGCACTGCTGTCGCCGGAATTCATCTATGCACTTGGCCCCGGTGCGCTGATGCCCGACAAGGAAGGCTTTGCCGTTATCTGGATGCCCGAACGCGCGGTTCAGGCCGCCTTTGACATGTCAGGCGCGTTTAACAGCGTGACAATCGGCCTCTATGTCGGTGCAAATGAGGCCGAGGTTATCGACCGCCTCGACGCGCTTCTTGAACCCTATGGCGGTCCTGGCGCCTATGGCCGCGACAGGCAGATATCGGACAGCTTCGTTTCATCCGAGCTCGATCAGCTTTGGACCATGACGGTGGTTCTGCCGCCGATCTTTTTCGGGGTCGCCGCCTTTCTGGTAAACATGGTGCTGGGCCGGATCGTGGCGTTGGAACGGTCGGAAATCGGGCTTTTGAAAGCGCTCGGGTATACCAACACGGCTATCGCGATGCATTACCTGATGCTGGCGGGTCTGACCGCCATTGTCGGCATTCTGATTGGCTGGGCATTCGGCGCATGGATGGCCCACGGGCTGGCGGTGCTCTACGCCCAGTTCTTCAATTTCCCCTACCTCATCTTTCGCGGTTCATGGTCTATCTACGCCGTATCGGGTCTGATCGGTCTTGCCTCGGCGGCCTTCGGGGCATTGCGGGTGGCAATTGGGGCGGCGCGCCTGCCGCCTGCGGTCGCAATGCAGCCCCCGGCCCCGCCCCACTTCCGACGCGGAATGATCGATCTGGCACTGGCGCGCCTCCGTTTGTCGCAGCCAATGATGATGATCATTCGTTCGATCACCCGCTGGCCCGTCCGGGCCGCGTCAAATGCACTCGGCCTTTCCATGGCGGTCGCGGTGCTTGCTGCGGCAAGTTTTTTCGATGATGCGCTGAACAAGATGCTGGATACGACATTCGACCTCGCCAATCGCCAAGATGCCGTGCTGATGTTCACCGAGAATTTGCCGGAAATCGCACTTGATGAGCTAAGGTCCCTACCGGGCGCGATGCAGATCGAAGGCCAGTTGAGCGAGGCGGTGATCCTCAGAAACGGCCATCTGGAGAAACACACCGGACTGGAGGCGCGCCGCCCCGACGCTGATCTTTCCCGGACCGTGGGCGGTTCGGAACGGGTCATGGCTGCCCCGCCGGGCGGGCTTGTCCTGACCGAACGGCTGGCCGACCAGCTCGACCTTGTGGTGGGTGACGACGTCGAGGTCGAATTCCTGACCGGGCGCCGCGAAACCTTGGCAATGCCTGTCACTGGAACAATCTCGCAATATATCGGCCTTGCGGCCTATGCCGATTTCGAGACATTGAACGCCATTCGCCGCCAAGCCCCCCGCGTCTCTGTCGCCAACCTGACCGTGGACGAAAGCCAAAAGGCGGCCTTCCACAGCGCACTGAACGAAATGCCAGCCCTGGCCGGTGTTGCGATGCTGACCGACATGCGGCGGTCATTCGAAGATACAATCCAGCAGAACATCAATATCACCGCGACCGTTTATATCGTCATCGCCGTGCTGATCACTATTGGCGTCACCTATAACGGCGCCCGCATCCAGCTGTCCGAACGCGCCCGCGAACTGGCAAGCCTACGCATCCTCGGTTTTTCACGGGGCGAAGTTTCGTTCATTCTCGTGGGCGAGACAATGCTTTTGGCGGTGCTTGCCCAGCCATTCGGCTGGCTTGCCGGGATGGGCATTTCTTGGGCCTTCACACAAGGGATCAACAGCGATCTTTACCAGATACCCTTTGTGATCGAACCCGCAACTTTCACCCGCGCCAGTCTGATCGTCCTTTTGACAGCGCTCGCCTCCGCTCTCGTCGTGCGCCGGCGCATTGATCGGCTCGACCTTGTCGCCGTGATGAAAACAAGGGAGTAATTCATGCCTCTGCAACCCAGACACTATATTCTTGGCATTCTTGGTGCCGGTATCATCGGCGGCCTCGCCTGGATCACCTTTCGCACCGAACCAGTACCAGTGGATATTGTTGAAGTGACCGCAGGGCCGATGCTGGTCACGGTGAATGCCGATGGCGAAACCCGTATCCATGATATCTTCGAAGTCTCGGCACCGATTTCGGGCACTGCACGTCGCGCACCGGTCGAGGTTGGCGATCCGGTGGTCGCAGGTGAGACGATCGTCGCCGTTGTCGAACCGGCGGCCCCTGCACTTCTCGACAGCAGGTCGCGCCAGCAGGCCGAGGCGGCGGTACGTGAGGCAGAAGCCGCCTTAGGTCTTGCCGAAGCGCAATTTCGTCAGGCAGAGGAAGAACTGGCTTACGCGCAAAGCCAGTACAACCGTGCCCGTACCCTGGCAGAACGCGGCGTTTCTTCGCAGACGGCCCTCGAAGATGCGAGCCAGATACTCTCTATCCGGCTTGCCGCGCAGGAGGCTGCCCGATCCAGCATTTCGATGTCTTCAAGCGCCCTGCAACGTGCCCGCGCAATGCTGATCGATCCCGGAACGGCGGCAGGTACCGGCGAACGTTGCTGTGTGACATTGCGTTCCCCCATCGACGGCACCGTACTGTCGGTCGATATTGTCAGCGAAGGACCGGTTTCCGCCGGCACCACGCTCGTCTCTCTCGGTCGTGCTGACGATCTGGAAATTGTCGCCGACCTTCTTTCGGCTGACGCGGTCGCGCTGGAACCTGGCGCACGGGCTATTGTTGAACGCTGGGGCGGACCACTGCCGCTTGAAGCGAGACTGCGGCGACTGGAACCCTCGGCCTATACCAAGGTTTCCGCGCTTGGGATCGAAGAACAGCGGGTCAATGCTATCTTCGACATCGTGAACCCGCTGGAGGAGCGCCGAGGGCTGGGCAACGGCTATGCCATTTACCTGCGTGTGGTGATCTGGGAGGGTGAGGAAACACTCATGATACCCCTTTCTGCACTGTTCCGGCGTGATGGCGGCTGGGCGGTCTTTCGGGTGGACGAGGGCATGG
>JAOUMG010000446.1 GCA_029881635.1 Paracoccaceae bacterium
CCTGGCTGATGGCCAAAGCCTTGCGCCCGGGTCGGATCGGGCGGTGTGCTTCAAGCAGGTCAAGTGCTTCGGTCGGGACATTTTCGAATTCATAAGTGATGACGTCGACAGCCTGCGCAAAAGCGGCGAGCGCTTCGTGATCGCCATAAGAAGCGGTTGTCACCCGGTGTGCGGTATCTGCGGCGGGCGGATTGGCGCCGGGTTCATAGATGTGGGTTTTATAGCCCAGCCGGGCTGCGGCCACGGCGAGCATGCGGCCAAGCTGGCCACCGCCCAGGATGCCGATCGTGGCCCCGGAGGGCAATGTTTCAGACATCTTCGGGTTCATCCGGGATTGAAGCGGAAAGGTTCGCGCGCCAACGATCAAGCCGTTTGGCAAGATCGGTGTCGTTCAGTGACAGAATGCCAGCGGCCATGAGCGCCGCGTTGGCTGCCCCCGCTGCACCGATGGCCATGGTGGCGACAGGATACCCCTTGGGCATCTGGACAATCGAATAAAGGCTATCGACGCCTTGGAGCGCCTTGGATTGCACCGGCACGCCGATGACGGGCAACCGGGTTTTTGAAGCCATCATGCCCGGTAGATGGGCAGCGCCACCGGCGCCAGCGATAATCACATGAAGACCACGTTCGATGGCGGTCTTGCCATAGCTCCAGAGCCGGTCTGGGGTGCGATGGGCCGAAACGATCTTTGTTTCATGAGGGACGCCCAGATCGTCCAGCACTGCTGCCGCTTCTTTCATCGTCGTCCAGTCGGACTGAGAGCCCATGATGATGCCGACCTTCACACTCATAGACCCATCCTTTGTCTCGGTCCCGGTAAGATGCGCACTATAGCCTTGGGGCAGACGGGGGCAAGGTACCGTTCTTGACACCGCAGCCCCGAAATTACCCGACCGCAGCCCTGTCCAGTGCGACGAAAAGGATCACCCTTCAGTCCAGCAGTGCCAGACAGCTGGTCAAGTTCTGCAATATTGCCCCGGCGGATGCGTTTCAATGGCGCCAGCTGAAAAATCCGGTGCCGGCGCGCCCCAGAAGTTGACGGGCCAAATCGCGTCCGGCTTTCGCCCCATCGTCAATAGAGGAGGTTATTTCGCCCCTAAGCGATTCCGATCCATCCGGGCGCAGAATCTCGCCCCTCAACCACAATCCATCGTCATGATGCAGCGCCAGACCGGCAATGGGCGTTTCACAAGACCCGTCAAGCTCAGTCAGGAACGCACGCTCAGCGGCCAACGTTTCGCCTGTGGCCGGGTCGTGTATCGTGGCCAGAAGCGCCTCGGCTACAGGATCGTCAATACGCCGTTCTATGCCGATTGCGCCTTGGGCGACAGCGGGCAACATCACCTCAACCTCGATCGGTGCGCGGGCCAGTCTGGCCATGCCCAGCCGGTTCAGGCCTGCCATCGCCAGAAACGTTGCCGCCGCGACGCCGTCATCCAATTTTTTCAGCCGGGTCTGAACATTGCCACGAAATTCCACCACTTTCAGGTCTGGCCGCCGATGTATCAGCTGCGCCCGCCGCCGCAGGCTGGACGATCCGACCACAGCACCTTTGGACAATTCATCAAGGCTGGAGGCGTTGGGCGACAGGAAGGCATCGCGTACATCTTCGCGGGGCAGGTAGCAGTCGATGACCAGACCTGCGGGCTGTGCAACCGGCATGTCCTTCATTGAATGTACGGCGATATCAATCGATCCGGCCAGCAAGGCTTCTTCGATCTCTTTGGTAAAAAGACCTTTGCCACCGATTTCCTTCAAGGGCCGGTCCTGAACCTGGTCACCGGTGGTCTTGATCACGACGATTTCACACGCATCTTCACCCATTCCATGCGCCGACATCAGTCGCCGTCGGGTTTCAAAAGCCTGTGCGAGCGCCAGCGGAGAACCACGGGTGCCAATTTTCAGCGGGTGTTTTGCGTCAGGTAATTGCATATTCCCCGGCATAGCCGCGTCACATGGTCCGTGCAATGCCCGCTTCTGTCGCAGGCGCTTGACATCCTGTTGCTGGGCGCGAAGTAGAGGGGGATGGAGAAAAGAATGACCAAAAAAATCCTGCGCGCCCTTGCCGGCGAAACCCTGCCCGTACCGCCGATCTGGATGATGCGGCAGGCGGGCCGTTATTTGCCGGAATACCGTGAAACAAGGGCTAAGGCGGGCGATTTCCTGTCGCTTTGCTACAATCCCGAACTGGCGGCAGAGGTGACTTTGCAGCCCATCCGGCGCTTTGGTTTTGATGCGGCCATTCTATTTGCCGATATTCTTTTGGTGCCTCAGGCACTTGGTTGCGATCTGTGGTTCGAACCGGGCGAAGGGCCACGATTGTCCACGATTACCGGACCTGAAGGTCTGAGGGCGCTCAAGACTCGCGACGATATTCATGAAACTCTGGCGCCGGTTTACGAAACCGTCGGCCGGGTCAGGGAAATGCTGCCCGCCGAAACCACCCTGATCGGTTTTGCCGGGGCGCCCTGGACGGTGGCGACCTACATGATCGCCGGGCGCGGCACCCCGGATCAGGCGCCGGCGCATGCGCAAAAGGCAGGAGACAGGGCGACTTTTGCCGCGCTGATCGACCTTCTGACAGATGCCACGGTCGAATACCTGTCGATGCAGATCGAGGCCGGGGCCGAGGTGGTCAAACTGTTCGACAGCTGGGCGGGTTCGCTGACCGGCAACGATTTCGATGAATTCGCGCTGGCCCCCGCGCGAAAGATCATCGGCGCGTTGAAGGCTCGTCATCCTGGCACGCCGATCATCGCTTTCCCGCGCGAAGCCAAGGATCGCTACATCGGTTTTGCCAAGGCGACCGGCGCCGACTGTGTGGCACTGGACAATTCTGTTTCTGCAACCTGGGCCGCCGAACATGTCCAGAAAGATGGCTGTGTGCAGGGTAACCTTGCCCCCGGCCACATGGTGACTGGCGGCGCGGCAATGGATGAGGAAGTCCGCCGCATCGCCAAGGCCTTTGCCAATGGCCCGCATATCTTCAACCTCGGGCACGGGATTACACCCGACGCCGACCCCGATAACGTGGCACGAATGATTGAGGTGCTGC
>JAOUMG010000447.1 GCA_029881635.1 Paracoccaceae bacterium
GAGGTCAAGAACGGCCAGCAACCGGTGGTGCTGATGCCCAATCCCTTCTATCAGGTTTATGCGGCTGCGGCGCTCGGCGTCGGGGCCGAACCGGTCTATGTCCCGGCCACGGCGGCCACCGGGTTTCTGCCCGATTATGCCGCGCTGCCCAAGGATATTCTCGACCGGACCGCGCTTGTCTATCTCTGTTCGCCCGCCAACCCACAAGGCGCGGTGGCCTCATCCGATTATCTGTCCGACCTGCTGCATCTCGCGGAAAAGCATGACTTCACCTTGCTGGCGGATGAATGCTATTCGGAAATCTGGCGCCGCGCGCCGCCATCCGGTGCCTTGCAGGTGGCCGATGACATCGGCGCCAACCCGGAACGGGTCGCCGTTTTTCACTCATTGTCCAAGCGCTCGAACCTGCCCGGCCTGCGGTCTGGCTTTGTGGCGGGCGGGCCCGAGGCGATCCGGCGGTTTCGCCAGTTGCGCAACTATGGCGGCGCGCCGCTGCCCTTGCCGGTCCAGCATGTTTCCCAGCGTGCCTGGTCGGATGAAACGCATGTCGAAGCCAACCGGGCGCTTTATGCCGAAAAATTCACTGCCGCCGATCAGATATTCAAGAACGTGCAGGGCTATCAGCCACCCGAAGGCGGCTTTTTCCTGTGGCTTCCCGTCGATGACGGTGAAAAGGCGGCGGTAAAGCTCTGGCGTGAAACCGGTGTTCGGGTTCTGCCCGGTGCTTATCTTGGCCGCGACACAGACGGTCACAATCCGGGCCAAGGCTACATTCGTGTGGCACTGGTGGCCCCAAAAGAAGAAATGCAGCGCGGGCTGACCAAGCTCCGTGACTGCCTATACGGTTGAGGACAAAGGTAAATATGGCTTCTTATCAGGCAAGACAACGCGATCCCTTTCTGGATCAGAACACCCAGGCTGCCATTGAACGGCGCGGCAAGGAACTGCTTGGCGCGGTGCTGCTGATCCTGGCAGCCCTGACAGGCCTGATGCTGATAAGCTATTCGCCCGATGATCCAAGCTGGCTCGCCTCAACCGATGAACCGGCGCAAAATCTGCTGGGGCGCTATGGGGCAGCGATTGCTTCACCTCTTTTCGTGATCGCGGGCTACGCCTCATGGGGCTTTGCCGTGGTATTCGCGGCCTGGGGCCTGCGCTTCATGGCGCATATTGGCGAAGAACGCGTATTTGGGCGGGCAATCTTTTCGCCCATCGCGGTGGCACTGCTGGCGGTATATGCCTCAACCCATGTCGCGGGCGACGGGTGGTCGCACAGCTTCGGCCTTGGCGGGCTTTTCGGCGATACGGTTCTGGGCGCCATTCTTGGTGTGGCCCCGGTCAGCGCCGCTTTCGGGCTAAAGGTGATGTCGGTTCTGGTCGGGATCTCGGCCTTGGCGATGGCGTTCTTTGTTCTGGGTTTTGATACGCGCGAACTGCGCGCCACCGGTCGGTTTCTGCTGATTGGCACCATCGTCACCTATGACTGGGTATTGCGCCTTCTGGGTGCCAGCGCTGTCGGGTCGCTCCGTCTGGCGCAAAACCTGCAAGACCAGCGCCGTGCCCGCCGCGAAGCTGCCGCCGAGGCAGCCGAAGAGGCCGCCGCCTGGGCCGAGGCTGAACGCTCCGCGCTGGTCAGGTCCGCCGCGCATGCCGCACCCGCCAGGGTATTGCGGGCCGAACCCCGCTTTGCCGGCGACCGGGCTGGCGCAATGCCTGCCGAACCCATCCGTGAAAACCGCGGTCTTCTGGGCCGGGTTCCCGGCCTTCTGCGCCGCGCCGTTGATCCGGTGGGCGTGCCCGAACCCGAACTTGTCGAACGTCAGTTGCCCCATGGCACATGGGCAAAATCCGCCCCGAGCGAGGATCACATCCGCGCCCGCATCGCCGATGTGATGAAATCGCGCGGCCTGACCGGCAACCCCGATCCCGCCGCCCGCGCCGAACCGCCAATGAGCGCCGCCAAACGCGGCTTGCGCGCCGCCTTCGGGCTCGGCGCCGCAGCAGCACGCCCCGCCGTCGCCGAACCGGTCCTGACCGCCACACCCCGCTTCATGCCCGGTACCAGGGCCATGGCGCCGCAAACCGACGCTCAGGCATCACCGGCCACCGATCCGCTGACCGATGATCCCGATGCCGATTTCGACCGCAACGCCTTCGCCGATCTCGATCGCGACGAAGAGGATGACACAACCGCCCTCACGCTCCACCACGGCACCGGTGCCGCCGGTCCCAAGGCGCTGGTCCAGCACAACGCCCGCCGCCCCGCACCGTCGCGTCAGGCCATGGCGGAAGCGCAGCCCAAGCTCAAATTCGACGAAACCGCCTCCGATTACGAAACCCCGCCGCTGTCGCTGCTGTCCAGCCCCGCCACTGTCCAGCGCCACCAGCTCTCCGACGAGGCGCTGGAGGAAAACGCCCGCATGCTCGAAAGCGTGCTGGACGATTACGGCGTGAAGGGCGAAATCACCTCCGTCCGCCCCGGCCCCGTCGTCACCATGTACGAACTGGAACCCGCCCCGGGCCTCAAGGCCTCCCGCGTTATCGGGCTGGCCGACGACATCGCCCGCTCCATGTCGGCGCTTTCCGCCCGCGTCTCCACCGTTCCCGGCCGCACCGTCATCGGCATCGAACTGCCCAATTCCTTCCGCGAAAAGGTGGTCCTGCGCGAAATCCTCTCGGCCCGCGACTTCGGCGACACCTCCCTGCGCCTGCCGCTGGCGCTGGGCAAGGATATCTCCGGCGAACCGGTCGTGGCCAACCTCGCCAAGATGCCCCACCTCCTGATCGCCGGCACCACCGGCTCGGGCAAATCCGTGGCCATCAACACCATGATCCTCTCGCTCCTCTACAAGCTCACGCCCGAGGAATGCCGCCTGATCATGATCGACCCCAAGATGCTCGAGCTTTCCGTCTATGACGGCATCCCGCATCTCCTCTCCCCCGTCGTCACCGACCCCAAGAAGGCCGTCGTGGCGCTGAAATGGGTGGTGGGCGAGATGGAGGAGCGCTACCGCAAGATGTCCAAGATGGGTGTGCGCAACATCGAAGGCTATAAC
>JAOUMG010000448.1 GCA_029881635.1 Paracoccaceae bacterium
AGCCGTTCCCGGCCAATCGTGGTTAGGCTGCTTGTGTCTCTCTGGCGCGGGTCAGTGAAACCAGAAGCAAGATCAGCGCCCCGATTGTCACCATGGTAGAACCGGGGAATAGCGTGATCGCCCGCCCACCGTAAAGCCAGTCAAAAACATCCGTCGGCTTGATGAACATCGCCGCCCCCATCAAGGCCGCGATCAAACGCAACCCGGTTGCCTGTACCACCACGAGAACCACCACGCCGAACAAGACGAAATCGTACATATGCAGCGGCGAAAACGCCAAGATAACTAGGATCTGGGCAACGACCATATCGGGTGCAAACTGGTGCCAGGGCTCACCAGTTTTGCTGGTGGATAGCCACAAGTACAGGCCCACACAAGTGCAGGCCAGTAATGTGATGCCCAGCGCCGGGGTGCTGCCGATATCGACCCCAGCATAAATCCATCCCAGATGGCGGATGCCCGTCACCGATACCGCCATATTCGCCAAGGTAACCCCATCATAGTCGCCAATTTCGCGCAACCAATCCAGAATAACGCCGGATTTGGCCATGAAGGGAGGAAAGATCAGAACCAACGACAGGAGAGCAGACATTGCAACCAACCGGAAACCTTGACGTCCGGACAACAGCATCGCCAATGCCAGAACCGCGCCAATCTGAGGCTTCATGAAGGTAATTGCCAGACAGACGACCACCAGACCATGCCAACCACGTGCAAGCCCACAAACCATCAGCACGACGCAAAGGTATATCAGAACCGAAATCTGACCGACGAAAATCGAAAGCTGCATAGCTTCAAGCCAGGTCATCAGCGCTATATGCACGCAGAAAGCCCCCAACCTTGTCATCTGAACTGACTGCCTCAGCGCCGATGAAACGCTTTCCACAGGCAGCAAGAACGCCAGAGCAGCGCTGGCCGCGACGATTGCTACAAACTGAATGGTGAGCCAGATCGCCCATGCCGTATTGATGTCAAACAGGGCCAGCCCGACCGATGGCAGCCAAAGATTGGGGGGGTAGGGCCAGATTTCCGGGACATGCCCTGATGAGATCAGTCGTGATGCTGCTTCGATGAACGGACCGCCATAGGGAGAAATTCCTTGGGACCAGACCTTGCCGGCCACCCAGAAATAACGAAAATCGTAACCCGGCATGCTGGCGCGTTCATACGCCATGACAATAAGCAGCCCCATCGTGACAAACGCAATCCAGATGAGAAGCAGAGCCACCAGCGGTTCAAAAGCTGATTTTCCTGCGGGCAAGGTGATTGCGCTAAATCGTCTTGTGACCTGCATGTCGCAAATGCCGCCTTTTTTGTTCCGGCGCAGCACGTCGGAAACATACTGAAATCAGCCAGTAAGGTCTGGAAAGGACCGAATGGCATTGTTCACATCAGCGAAACAGTCGGAGGTTATTGAGGCTATTTTTGGGACGGCCTTCGGTTATTTTATGGCACGCCAGCGGTTAGAAGCCCGCCCCTGCCGCCACGCGGTTTTACTCATCGGTTCACGTCGCCAGAACATTGCGGAACTGCCATGGATCGGATTCGTCAATGTCTTCGGCAAACTGGGTCCATCGGTTAGACAGTGGTGTCCAGTCAGTGTAGTGGACCTCGACCGGGCCGAGATAGCGGCGCTGCACTTCGAGGCAGCGGGCATGGTCCATCTCATCCGCCTCGACGATGCCCGCCCGCGGATTTTCGAGCGCCCAGACCATGCCGGCCAGCACAGCCGAGGTTACCTGAAGACCTGTCGCGTTCTGATAAGGGGCAAGATCGCGCGCCTCTTCGATTGACAGACGCGAGCCGAACCAGAGAGCGTTTTTCTGATGCCCGTAAAGCAGCACACCAAGTTCATCGATGCCGCCGGTGATTTCATGCTCGTCAAGGATATGGTGTTTTTCCTGAATCTTGCCCGAGCCGAAGCATTCGTGCAGCGACAGCACAGCATCGTCGCAGGGGTGGTAGGCGTAGTGGCAGGTTGGTCGGTATTCAGGCGCAACACCGGAACCGACGGTGTAATAATCTGATATTGATATCGCCTCGTTATGGGTGACGAGGAAACCGTACTGAGGACCCGGCGTCGGGCACCAGGAATGGACGCGGGTGATGGCACCGGGGCGTTCAATCCAGATGGCGGCCTGACAGCCTTTGGCATGGCGGTGTGCGTTATCGGGGAACCAGCGCTCGTGGCTGCCCCACCCAAGTTCGGCAGGCTGGAAGCCTTCGGCGATGAAGCCTTCGACCGACCAGGTGTTGACGAAGGTTCCCAGTTTTTTCGGACGCGAGGATTTCTGGGTGTCGCGTTCGGCAATGTGAACGCCTTTGACGCCCAAACGCTGCATTAGAGCCGCCCAGTCTTCGCGGGTTGCCGGAGTTGCATCCGGTTCACCCAAGTCGCGGGCAAGGGTCAGCAGCGCCTCTTTGACGAACCACGACACCATGCCGGGATTGGCGCCGCAACAGCTAACCGCCGTCGATCCGCCGGGATTGGCCCGCGCTTCGGCCCGGACGGTTTCACGCAGGGCGTAGTTGGTGCGCTGGGCATTGTCTTCGGTATCGAAGTAGTAGCCGGCCCAGGGTTCGGTCACCGTGTCGATATAGGGCACGTCCATTTCCCGGCAAAAACGCATGATATCGAGCGAGGAAACGTCAACCGAAAGATTTACGCAAAAACCCTTGCCACGTTCGAAAAGCCCGCCAAGCACCTCGCGGTAATTGTCCGCGGTCAGCGCCACGCGCAGATGCCGAGCGCCATGCTGGGCCAGATAGGTGTGATGGGTGTCTGTAGGCTCGATAACGGTCAGCTTTCGGGCGTCATATTCAAAGTGCCGTTCAATCAGCGGCAGCGTGCCGCGCCCGATGGAACCAAAACCGATCATCACGATCGTGCCGTCGATATGTCCGTAGTCTTGCCAGTCCGTCATCCTGCCCTCCAACAGAAAAGGCCGCGCCCGGAAGGCGCGGCCAAACCAATACGCCTGATAAGGATATCAGTTCTTGGCGTAATATTCGACGACGAGGTTTGGTTCCATCTTGACCGCGAATGGCACATCG
>JAOUMG010000449.1 GCA_029881635.1 Paracoccaceae bacterium
AGGGGGGAAAATCTGGAAAACCCGCTGCGCGTCTACGACATCGCACAGGCTGTCGGATTGTCATCGCGCCAATGCGAACGCCTGTTTGCAAAGCATTTGGGGGTTTCTCCCAAAAAGTACTATATCAAACAACGCCTGCAACACGGCCGAATGTTGATTGAACAAACGTCAATGTCGATCCTTGAGGTTTCAATAGCCGTAGGGTTTTCCAGTCGCCGGGCTTTCACCTTGTGCTACCGAGGTGAATTCGGGTTTCCGCCAGCACATACACGGCGCACCCCTTAAGGCATTCTTGGAAAGCTGGGCAGGGTTGGGTCAAGGGGCGTACTTTCCAAGCGGCTGTCAACAAACACGTTTCTTTCAGGCAAGATGACCGCGCTTTGGTCGATGCAGCCAGCTCTTATCCCGATCAGGTCTGGCCATGCCGCCGGACGCGTAAAGAGGTTCGACCCACAAGTTGGACAGAACTGTTTGGATATTTCGGTGCCCCTGTCAGAAAGGTGGGTAAAAGCGCCAAGGGTGCCTTTGATGACAACATCTACCTGACGAAAATAAAGCACGGTACCAAACACCGCCCCGGTTGACCGGCGACAATCAGTGCAATGGCAGTTCACAGTCGATATTGGGGGTGCCAGGGTGACGAACTCAACCGCGCTACATAGGCAATGCCCGCTAAGTTTTTCCCCGCCGCTGGCCATTCAAACAACTCTACAAGGTTTCTCTTGATGTAGTTAAAGCGTATCACATCTGCACATTCATCGCTGAAAAAGTGAGCGACCCGATGACAAAACCTTCTGATCCTCATGGGCTTTATGCGGCTGTCGGGCTCGCGGTCAAGGAAGGGCGGGCGCGGTCCGGAATGACGCTGGCGCAATTGTCAAAGGAATCCGGCGTATCAACCGCCATGATTTCAAAGATTGAACGCGGGAATGTTTCGGCTTCTCTGGCATCCTTGAATGCTTTGGCAAGTGCCATGGGGCTACCGGTGATCAACCTTTTTGCCGAAACCGCGGGTCAATCCGAAGTGTCGTTTGTCAAAGCAGGGGAAGGCGTGACGGTACGCCGTAGCGGCAGTACCTATGGGCACGAATATGTCCTGATTGGCCGGTCGCTGAGCAACGGGATCGAAGTGGAATCCTACCTCATCACCCTGCGCGATCAGGACGTACAGATACCCCTTTTCCATCAGCCGGGCCATGTAGAACTCGTCCAGATCGTGTCGGGGGAAATGACCTATCGCTGTGGTGACCAAACTTACGAAATGGCACCTGGGGATACCCTGACATTCGAGGCCGGTGCGCCTCATGGACCGATCATTCTAAAAACACCGAATGTCGTGTTTCTGACCGTCATCGCAAGTCACAAGCCGTGATATACCATTGAGATAAAATTCTACTGGTAGTATATTCCTACCTGTTCAAATCGAAGGATTCTGTGATGGCAGTTGCCGTACGCACCCCGATTACACAGGCCATGAGCGAAGGCGCTTTGACCCGGCAAGAGCTTAAGGCGCTGATGGCGCGGTCAGATCGCCCTGCCTTCGTCAGGCTGGTGGTCTGGGGCATCTTGCTATGTGTGACCAGCACCCTGATCTGGCTGAGCTACGACAGCTGGTGGATTGTTCCGGCGATGTTTCTGCAAGGTATCGTTATCGTGCATCATTTTTCGCTCCAACATGAATGCGTGCATTACACGGCATTCAAGACACGGAAACTGAACGATTTTTTCGGTAATCTCTGCGGATTCTCCATCATCCTGCCCAATCAGCAGTTTCGCTTTGAACATTGCGATCACCACACCTACACGCAGTTGAAGGGGAAAGATCCCGAACTGATCGAACTGCCAATCTCGGTCGGGAAGTACCTCTGGTACATATCTTCGATCCCCTATTGGAAGAATAAATTCAGCCAGATCGCACGCCATTTCGCTGGCCGATTGAACGAAGATGACCGCGCGTTTTTATCCAACCACGAAGCCCCGATTGTGTTTCGTGAAGCCCGGATCATGGTCGCGGGATATGCAGCCATTTTGCTGCTTTGCGTACTGACCGGTTGGTGGGCGCCGCTTTGGTTCTGGATCATTCCGCTCTTCATGGGTGAACCCGTGATGCGGTTTATTCGGCTGACAGAACATGTCGGTCGCCCGAATGTGGATGACATGAAGGAAAACACCCGGACATCCCTGGTGTCCTTCCCCGCACGGTTCCTGTCGTGGAACATGAACTACCATGCAGAGCATCACTATGCCGCATCAGTCCCATTTCATGCGCTGCCCAAGCTGCATGAAAAGCTCAAAGGCTATGTCTACGTTGAAAAGCGCGGCTATCTAGGCGCGCATATCGACATAATGCTTCAACTGATAGGGCGTAAACCCCGCAGCGACGCCGCGGTGCCCGAGGCATGAATGAAAGGACCGCGGGTGCGCGCGAAAAAACCTGGCAAGACTTGATTGCCGTGGTCGATCTGGACCCCGGGGATGTAACGCCGGTGACATTGGGTGCGCGCGAATTGGCCGTCTTTGACGCTGTTGACGGCATCTTTGTCAGCATGGCGCGCTGCACCCATGGCGCAGCAGATCTATGTGACGGGTATTTTGATGGCACCCGAATTGAATGCCCCCTGCATCAGGGCCTGTTTGATGTCCGCACCGGGGCCGCACTCGCGGCGCCTGCAAGGGTTGGGTTGCGGATGCTGCAAACGCGGGTCGTGGACGGGATGATTCAGGTGCTGGTCTAAGCGAGAGAAGGTGCGCGCCAAAGACCGCCGATTTCACGCCCGGCGACATTATGTGCGATCAGTACCGATAACAGCAAACCGGACACTACACTGGTGCCGATGCCATACCAGACATGCCAGATATCCCATCCGAATAGTGTCAGATACAGCCAGACAAAGAAGGCGACACCAAATCCTTGACGGTAAATACTGATCCAAAGCACGTAAATGGGGCGCTTCAGCGCCTGCAAAAACGCGTTGATAATGAAAAGCAATGCATAAACCGGCAGCAATACAGCATCGAAATGCAAATAGCCGATACCGACGCGCA
>JAOUMG010000450.1 GCA_029881635.1 Paracoccaceae bacterium
TGATCGCGGTTTCAGCCGAAAAGACCTTGGGCTTGCCGATATCCGCATCCTTGTGGATCACCTGCCGCTGCAGATTCGAGTTTGAAACGGTATCATCGTCGATGACGCCGATGGTCCCGACACCCGCGGCAGCCAGATAGAGTAACGCTGGCGAACCGAGCCCGCCGGCACCAACCACCAGAACCCTGGCCGCCTTGAGCTTCTTCTGCCCCGTCCCGCCAACTTCGCGCAGAACGATATGGCGCGCATAGCGGTCAAGCTCGGTTTCGGAGAACGCGCCATCTGCCGGGGTGGAGGCCGGCCCCCTGGCCCGCGCCTGCAGGTATTTCAAGGCCCCACGGTAGCCTAACGCCAAAGCCGCACCCAAACCCAGCGCCAGCCAACTGCGCCATTCGCCGCCAAGGGCGTTCGGCAACGGGTGTTCGGCGGGCAAGGTCAGATGCGCAATCACTATCCCGGCCCAAAGAATGCCCAGCATGGCGGCAATGGCGCGCGCTGGCAGCCGCAAACCCAACCCCAGCGCCACCAGCACCACGACTATGACCAGAACCATCATCGCCGACCTGTGGAGCCAAAACCACCAGACCCGCGTTCGGTATCATCCAGTGCGGATACCTGGCCGAAAGCGGCACGGGCAACCGGTGCCACCACCATCTGCGCAATACGGTCGCCATGGGCGACAGGAAACCTTTCCTGACCGGCGTTGATCAGAATCACGCCAATTGGCCCGCGATAGTCGCTGTCAACGGTACCGGGCGAATTCAGCGGCGTCACACCAAATTTCAGCGCCAATCCGGAGCGCGCACGGATCTGCACCTCATACCCCGGCGGAATTGCAACCCTGAGCCCCGTTGGGATCAGCGCCCGCTGACCGGGTTCGAGCGCCACCCCGTTGCGGGCGTCGGTAGGAAAATTGGCTCTGAGGTCGGCCCCTGCCGCGCCTGCGGTTTCATAGGTGGGCAAAGCAATGTCGGGATCCGCCCAGGGTTCGCGCAGGATTTGGATCACCGGGGCAGTTACATCGGTCATCGGCGTTCAATCACCTTTGTCCGTGGTGCCCTCAGCAGTCTCCTGGCCCAGAGCCTTTGCAATGCGCGCGGCCAGACGCCGAGCAACCTCATCCTTGGGCAGGCGCGGCCATTCTTCGGCCCCTGTGGCCGAAATCAGGGTTACGGCATTTTCCGCCCCGCCCATGATCCCGGTTTCCGGGCTGACATCGTTGGCCACGATCCAGTCGCAGCCCTTGCGTTTCCGCTTGGCAGCCGCGTTATCCACCACGTCATCGGTTTCGGCAGCAAAACCGACGACCAATGCGGGGCGGTTTTTCTTCAGCCCGGCAACATGGGCCAGAATATCTGGGTTCTCGGCAAATTCGATCGCCGGTGCCTTGCCTGAGCCATCCTTTTTCATTTTCGATCCGCTGGCATTGGTTACATGCCAATCGGCCACAGCGGCAGCAAAGACTGCCGCATCGGCGGGCAGGGCCGCCGTAACGGCTGCCAGCATTTCGCGGGCGGTTTCCACGCGCACGATGTCGACACCGCCGGGGCTGCGTTCGCGCGCGGGACCGGTAACAAACGTGACCTTTGCCCCCAGATCGCGCAGGGCCCGCGCCAGCGCTGTTCCTTGCGCGCCCGAAGACCTGTTGGCAATGTATCGAACCGGATCGATGGGTTCATGGGTCGGGCCCGAGGTGACCAGCACATGTCTACCCGCCAGTGGGCCATCACCCATCATCGCGGCGATCCCGGCGACGATTTCCATCGGTTCGGCCATTCGCCCCGGCCCGTATTCTCCGCAGGCCATGTCACCTTCGTTGGGGCCAACAAAGCGCACATCATCCGCCCGCAGCGTGGCAATATTGCGCTGTGTTGCCGGATGCAGCCACATACGAACGTTCATCGCGGGCGCTATCAGCACGTGTTTGTCGGTGGCCAACAGAAGTGTCGAGGCCAGGTCATCCGCTTGCCCGCCTGCCATCTTGGCCATCAGATCCGCCGTCGCGGGTGCGACGACGACAAGATCAGCCGCGCGGCTCAATTCGATATGGCCCATCTCGGCCTCATCGGTCAGGTCGAACAGGTGGCGGTAGCATTTCACCCCTGCCAATGCGCCAACCGACAACGGGGTCACAAACTCTTCGCCCGCACGGGTCAGCACCGGAGTAACGCTGGCGCCCCGCTCTTTCAGCCGCCGGATCAGGTCGAGCGACTTGTAGGCGGCAATACCGCCACCGATGATCAACAGGATGCGCTTGCCCGTCAGCATGGGAAATCCCTTTCGCTTGTGGGCTAAAGGATTAGGCATCGGTTGCCCGGATGACAAGCGCAGGCGCAAGGGTAATCACAATTGGTGATGGTGGACGTCACCAATTGCAACGTGCGTCTGCCGCGACGCGAGGTTAGTTTCTGGCCAAATACCGGGAGCGACAGAATGACTTATCACCTTGCCATTGGCGACCGCACCTATTCCAGCTGGTCCCTGCGCGGCTGGCTTTTGTTTGAAAAGTTCGGCCTGCCGGTCAAATGCCATACAGGGCGGCTTTATACCGATGATTTCGACCGGCTTCTGGCCGAATTCGCGCCAGCCCGTCTGGTTCCGGCGATGCGTGCACCCGAGGGCTATGTGATTGGCGAAACGCTGGCAATTGCGGAAACCCTGGCCGAACGCCATCCCGATGCTGGTATCTGGCCCAAGGAAGGCGAAGCGCGGGCGGTGGCCCGGTGGCTTGCAGCGGAAATGCATGCAGGTTTTGGTGCGCTGCGCGGCGATTGCCCTATGAACCTTGCCAAAAGCTATGCAGATGCGAAACCCCGACCCGAAGTATTGGCAGATCTGGCGCGGATCGAAGTGATCTGGGCTATGGCGTGGGACCGTTTTGGTGGTGATGGCCCGTGGCTGTTCGGCGATTACTCGGCAGCGGATGCGTTCTTTGCACCGGTAGCAGCCCGGATCGCGGGCTATAACCTGCCGGTGTCAAAGCCCGCCGCAGACTATGTGGCCGCACATCTGGCTGACCCCTCATTCCGG
>JAOUMG010000451.1 GCA_029881635.1 Paracoccaceae bacterium
TTGGTCACCTCCGCCTGGGTCGTGATCGGCGAGGCGGCCTGTTCGCAAACCGCAATCCGGCGCGCGCTCAGGGGTATTCACATCGGCCAGTAAGCGGGCCGCTCGATCGCCGGTGGTAAAAGTTACCGCGTTAGCGCTGATGCTTCCCGTGCCAGCGCTTCAATTGTGGCCCAATCGCCGCTTTGGACCTTGTCCTTGGGGGCCACCCAACTGCCGCCAACGCAGATGACATTTGGCAGCGCGAGATAATCCCTGGCATTTGCCAGACTGACCCCACCAGTCGGGCAGAACCTGACCTGAGGAATAGGCGAGGCGAGCGATCTAAGCGCCGCCACACCACCGGAACTTTCCGCCGGGAAGAACTTCTGAATTGTATAGCCCAATTCGTAAAGCCGCATCACCTCGCTCGCGGTTGCGGCCCCTGGCAGCAAAGGCAATTCCCATTCGGCGCATGCCTCCAGCAACCTTGGCGTTGACCCCGGCGAAACGCCGAAAGTCGCGCCAGCGGCCTTGGCAGCCTTCACATCCGCGGGCGTTAGCAATGTACCGGCCCCGACAATGCCGCCATCGACCTCTGCCATTGCCCGGATTGCGTCCAGTGCTGCAGGCGTACGCAACGTGACCTCCAAAGCTGGCAATCCGCCTGCGACCAGCGCTGTGGCCAGTTCCGCCGCATGGGTGGCGTCATCTACCACCAGGACCGGCACTACCGGCGCGCGGGCGCAAATCTCGGCAGCTTTCCGGCTTTGATCTACAGGCGTCATCGTCGATCTCCCAAAGTTTGCGGCATCTGGAAAATGCCCCTAATTTATCAGCGATGCCCCATCGACGGCCGCACCGGCATACTTGCGAAACACATCGAACAATTCCCGCCCGGTGCCAAACTCATTTCCCGAGAGATCGGCCACGAAAGGTTCGCGGCTGTCAAAATCCTCGGCCAGCACATCCAGCGTTCCTGCGACAGCATCCATCCTGACAATATCGCCGTCCCGCAGCCTTGCCAGTGGGCCACCGTTGGCCGCTTCGGGGCTGATATGGAGCGCCGCTGGCACCTTGCCCGATGCCCCCGACATGCGCCCATCCGTGACCAGCGCAACCTTCAGCCCCCGATCCAGAAGCACCGAGAGTGTCGGTGTCAGCGAATGCAGTTCCGGCATGCCATTCGCCCGTGGGCCCTGAAAACGGACAACGACGACGGTGTCGGCAGTAAATTCCCCGCGCTGAAACGCAGCCTTCACATCGGCCTGATCGTGAAAGATCCGGGCAGGGGCTTCTACGATATGATGCGCGGGCGCCACCGCAGAAGCCTTTATGACTCCGCGCCCCAGATTGCCTTGCAACTGGCGCAGACCGCCGGTTTTCTGGAACGGCTCTGCCACCGGGCGCAGGATCTTGTCATTCAGCGTTTCCGTGGGGCCTTCGGTATATACCAGTTTGTCGGCTTGCAATTTCGGCTCCCTTGCGTAACGCGACAGCCCATCCCCGGCGATAGTCTTAACATCCTCATGCAGCAATCCGGCTCCGAGCAATTCGCCAACCAGATAGGCAAGCCCACCAGCCGCATGGAAATGGTTCACATCTGCCAGACCATTGGGATAAACCTTGGCCATCAGCGGTACGGCCGCTGAAATATCGGCAAAATCGTCCAGCTCCAGCATGATCCCTGCGGCGCGGGCCATCGCGGGTAGATGCAGCACAAGGTTGGTCGACCCACCCGTAGCCATCAGCCCGACCATGCCGTTGACAAAGGCACGTTCGTCCAGAATTTCACCCGCCGGGCGGAAATCATTGCCCAAGGCCGTAATCTCGGTAGCGCGGCGAACCGCCTCGATGGTCAATGCCTCACGCAATGGGGTTCCGGGGTTGACGAAACTGGCCCCGGGCAGGTGCAGGCCCATGAATTCCATCAGCATCTGGTTGGTATTGGCTGTGCCGTAAAACGTACAGGTGCCGGGCCCGTGATACGCGGCCATTTCGGCGGCCATAAGACCCTTGCGGTCAATTTCGCCTGTGGCAAATTTCTGCCTGACTTTGGATTTCTCGTCATTGGGCAGGCCGCTGGTCATCGGGCCAGCGGGCAGGAACACTGCCGGGACATGGCCAAAGGTGGCGGCTGCCATCACCAGCCCAGGAACGATCTTGTCGCAGACGCCCAGATACATCGCCGCATCAAAGCAATTGTGGCTGAGGGCAACACCGGCCGCCAAAGCAATGACGTCGCGGGAAAAAAGCGACAGCTCCATGCCTGCCTGACCCTGCGTGACGCCATCGCACATCGCCGGTACCCCGCCTGCCACCTGTGCCGTCGCCCCCGCATTGCGGGCGGTACGGCGGATAAGGTCGGGATAATGTTCATAGGGCTGATGGGCCGACAGCATGTCATTATAGGCAGTGACAATGCCAATGTTCGGGCTGCGCTGGGCTGCCAGCGCCTCTTTGTCGGTTCCCATCGCCGCATAGGCGTGGGCCTGATTGCCACAACTCAGATGCGCCCTGACCGGTCCGTTGGATACGGCCTGTGCCATACGTTCCAGATAGGCAGTGCGCGTTGCCAATGATCTTTGGCGAATACGGTCGGTAACAGCTTCAATCTTGGGGCTTAAAGACAAATCCGGTTTCTCCGTCTTGTGACAGGGCAGATCATTTGGTTTTTCCAGCCCATAGCACGTATTGTTAGCGCTAACAATACGCCTGAACTCCCGCTGCCATGATCTATGAGCATGACGGAACTGCGGCAATCGAACTGGTAGGTACCTTTCCCTACGCCTATCTCTGGCTCGAAACAGGTCACATTGGCAAGGAGCCAGATATGAAACCGAAAACCGAGGCGACGCAGTTCACACCAGAAAACCTCGCCACCATTCACGCCCGCGCCCAGCAAATGCGCACCGAAGCCATTGCCGGCATGATCCGCGCTTTGGGACATTCCCTTGTGAAGGGATGGGCCATGCTTACACAACGGCCGCGTAAACTCGTTCACTGAACGCTTGGCTTGATCGGGGGCAGTAGACGGCATCGCCCCC
>JAOUMG010000452.1 GCA_029881635.1 Paracoccaceae bacterium
TCAAGTTGGTTTCTACATGGATTTCTTCGGATTTCGCGAACGGCCCTTCACGCTTGTTCCTGATCCGGATTTCCTGTTCTGGTCTGCACAGCATCGCCGGGCTTATTCGGTTCTCGAATTTGGCATATTGTCACGTGCGCCGATCACATTGGTGACGGGTGGCGTGGGCTGCGGCAAGACTACACTTTTGCGTGAACTGCTGCGCCAGTTCGGGTCCAAGATCACAGTTGGCCTGATCTCGAACGCCCAAGGGGGGCGGGGCGAACTTATTCAATGGGTTCTGAATTCGCTTGGTGTGCCGTTTCAGATGTCAACGAGCTATGTCCAGCTTTTCCAGATGCTTCAGGATTATCTGATCGAAGAATATGCCTCGGGCCGCCGCGTCGTCTTGATCTTTGACGAAGCGCAGAACCTGTCGCCGGAAAGCCTGGAAGAGTTGCGGATGTTGACCAACATCAACTCTGGAAAAGATGAGGTAATTCAGCTGGTTCTGGTGGGTCAGCCCGAGTTGCGGGACATGATCCTGAATCCCGCCCTGCGCCAGCTGGCCCAGCGCATTGCCGCCAGTTTCCATCTGCATCCGCTTGATGAGCCCGCCGTTATCGAGCTGATTGCCCATCGCCTGAAGGCCGCAGGCGGCAGCGGTGAGGAAGTTACAGAACGGGCTGCCAGAATGGTTTTTCGGTTCACCCATGGCGTGCCACGACTTGTCAATCAACTGTGCGACATGTCATTGCTCTATGCTTGGAGTATGGACCATCACCACGTCGACGAACACGTCGTTCAATCCGTTCTGGATGACGGAGTGTTTTTCGCGGCCCAGATTGCGGCAGAGGAAGCCAAGGCTAAATGAATTTCGATCTGTCCTTCTACTTTGCGGTTTTCCTGCGGCGGCTGCACTATTTCGTTATTGTCTTCGCGCTGGTCTCGGCGGCGTCTATTGCAGCGGCGTTTCTATTGCCGGCGGTCTATATGACCGAGGCTTTGCTGCTGGTTGAATCCTCGCAGATCAATATCGGTAATCAGGGTCAGAATCAGGCCGCGCTGGAAAAGCTGCAGACCGTGGAAAACCGCCTGATGACGCGGTCCAATCTCTTGGAAATCGCGCAGAAGCATAAAGTTTTCAAAGACATAGATCGGATGCTGCCGGATGATATCGTAAAGGCTATGCGCACCAGCACCAACATCAACAAGAATGCCGGGCGCGGTCAAGCGACGATGATGAATGTCGGGTTCTTCGGTGAATCCGGTCAGATCGCCGCCGCTGTTGTCAACGAATATGTGACGTTGATTCTGTCCGAAGATGTCAAAATGCGTACCGAGGGTGCGGAAAACACGCTGGAATTCTTTGTTCAGGAGGTCAACAGCCTCAGTGCGGATCTGGCCGAAATATCGGCCAAGATCCTCGATTTTCAGAATGAAAACTCGGATGCGCTGCCCAGCACGCTGAATTTCCGGTTGGGGCAACAGACCCAGATCTCCAATCAGATTGCCGTCGCCGAACAGAATATCGCCCAGATGAAAGATCAAAAATCGAGCATGATCGCCCTTTTCCAGACGACAGGTCAGATCGGTCCGGCGGTAACCGCGAACATGACACCTGAGGCCAAGCAGTTGGAACAGTTGCGCAGTCAGCTCAATTCCTTGCTGGCGGTATTGTCGCCGACAAATCCGAGGATTGCGGTATTACAGGCACAGATTGCCCAGCTTGAAACTGTTGTTGCGGCGCAGTTACCGGTCGGACAGACCGGCACGACGGGCGCAGACCCGACTGCAACACTGCTGGATATGCAGGTTGCTGCACTCGACACCCGCATCGAGCAGGAGGAGCAGCAGGTAAAACTGCTGAAAGAACAGCTTGCGGTGCTGAACGATTCGATCGAACGCACGCCGGCCAATCAGGTCGCGCTGGACGCGCTTAATCGCGACTACACGAACGTACAGCAACAGTACAATAATGCCGTCGCAAGGCAGGCCCAGGCCGCGACTACCGAGAAGGTGGAAGCAATGTCTAAGGGCGAACGTATTTCAGTGATTGACGCTGCGACTGTGCCTAATGCGCCGATCAAGCCAAACAGGATGCTGATTGCAGGTGGCGGGACATTTTTTGGCGCCGGTCTTGGACTGGGATTGATCGTGCTGCTGGAGTTTCTGAATCGCGCCGTCAGGCGACCGACGGATCTGGTAAAGTCATTCGGGATCACGCCCATCGTGAGCATACCCTATATGCGCACACCGACAGAAACCATGATCCGCCGCTCCGGGTTTGCGGCGATTCTGTTGCTGGCTGTGATAGGCATTCCGGCGGTTATCTATGCTGTACATGTCTACTATCAACCGCTCGATATTATTGTGGATCGCGTTGCAGCCAAGTTCGGAATTCGTTTGTGATATCGGGTGGTGGATGCGTGTTGTTTCAGAGGTTGATTGAATTATGGAAAAACTAGAGGCTGCACTGGCCAAAGCGCGCGAAATGCGCAAATCCGCGCTGGTTGGTTCCCCGGTTGAGCCACGTGAAAAGGTCGTCCTTAAGGCAGCTCCTTCAACTGACTGGGTTTCCTTGCCCGAGATCGATATTGCACCTGACAAGGCACGCCGTAACCGGATTACCGTGCTATCGGGCGGTAAAGACGCCGCACCCTATGACATGCTGCGGTCGCGGACAATTCGCCAGATGAAGGACAAGACCTGGAGCCGGCTGGCCATCACCTCACCCGGTGCGGCCTGCGGTAAGACGACCATCGCGATCAATCTCGCCCTGAGCCTGTCGCGACAGAAAGATCTCAAGGTGATGTTGTTTGACCTGGATGTCAGGCGTCCCACTATTCACAAGCAGCTTAATTTCAGCCCCAAGCATTCTTTTCACGAAGTTCTGGAAGGCAAGGTGGCGTTTGAGGATCTGGCGGTTCGGTTCGGTGACAATCTGATCATCGCGATGAACAGATCACCTTCCCGCCACCCGGCAGAGCTTCTCCAGGCTGCGGCCACGCGGGACGCCCTGAATGAGATTGAACGCCGGTGG
>JAOUMG010000454.1 GCA_029881635.1 Paracoccaceae bacterium
CTGCGGCCGAGCGCATCGCGCCGATATCGAGAGGCCCCAGAACCTGCCAGACGCGCCCCCGGTCATGGACCACGGGCGCGCGGCGCGCAACGAGCCGGAAGGTATAGCGCCGTTCTGTCGCCGAAAAGCGGGCGTGGAAATCTTCGGGCACCGGGGCTGCGGCCAGTATGGCGATGGGTGCAGGTTTGAGGTGCCAGTTCAGCGCCTCGGACAGACGAAAAGGGTCCCAGTCTTTGGCCAGATCGCAATGGGCGACCTGGCCCGTCGCGTGCACGCCTGCATCGGTCCGGCCCGCGGCCGCAATTCCGGGCATGTCGACATCAAGCCGGCGGAGCGCGGTTTCGACGGTTTCTTGCACCGAGGGTTGCCCGGATTGACGTTGCCAGCCTGAGAAGGGACCGCCGTCATATTCAATTTTCATAGCGTATCTGGGCATGGCCTGACGTAACGCGGGCGCAGAGCTTTGGCAATCGCCCCTACCGCTCGTGCGGCCAAGCCCTTATCTTGAGCTCAAATCGAGGGGCGGGCGTTTTGGGTATTGGTGACATTGCAGATGATCTGAGCCGTGGGGTCGAGGCGCTGGGTGCTGGCGTTTCCAGCGCGCTTTTTGAGCCCGCTATCCGGTTGGGCGTGACCGGTTTGAGCCGTTCAGGCAAGACTGTGTTCATCACCTCGCTGGTGGCCAATCTGCTCGACCGGGGCCGCATGCCGGGGCTGCGCGCCCATGCTGAAGGGCGCATATTGTCGGCGGTTCTGCAGCCGCAGCCCGACAACACCGTGCCGCGTTTCGATTATGAAGGGCATCTGGCGGCGCTGACCGGCCCGAACCCGCATTGGCCCGAAAGCACCCGTGCGGTCAGCGAATTGAGGCTGTCGTTCCGGGTACAACCATCGGGGTTTTGGGGTGGCTGGCGGGGGCCGCGGACCTTTCACCTAGATATCGTCGATTACCCCGGGGAATGGCTGCTGGATCTTGCTCTTCTGGATCAGCGTTACGAGGGCTGGTCAGAGGCGACCCTGGCGCGACTGGCGGGGCGCGAGACGGCCGCCGGTTTTCTGGCCAAAGCAACGTCCTGTGATGCCGCCGCCCCATTGTCGGAACCTCTGGTCAAGGATCTGGCCGCCGAGTTTGCGGCTTATCTGCAAGCCGCGCGGGAGGCAGGATATTCGGATTGCACACCCGGTCGGTTTTTGCTGCCGGGCGAGCTTGCAGGATCGCCGGTGCTGACATTCGCGCCGCTGGCCAAGCCGGACCGGCATGCACGGGGATCGCTTTGGCGCGAAATGGAGCGGCGGTTCGAAGCCTATAAGGCTGAGGTGATCAAGCCGTTCTTTCGCGACCATTTTGCCAAGATTGATCGGCAGATCGTCCTGGTCGATGCGCTGGGCGCCATTCACGCGGGCCCGCGCGCTGTCGAGGATATGCGCCGGGCCATGGCCGCGGTTCTGGGGGCCTTTCGCCCCGGCAGGAATGGCTGGCTGGCCGGGTTGCTGGGGGGCAAGCGGGTCGAGCGGATCCTCTTTGCGGCGACAAAGGCAGACCATCTGCACCACAGCCAGCACACGCGGCTGACGGCGATAATGGCAGCGCTGATGCGCGACGCCAAGGATCGGGCCGACTTTGCCGGGGCGCATACGGCTGCGATGTCAATTGCCTCCTTGCGCGCAACGGTGGAGGAGACCGTGACCCATGACGGCGCGCCACTTGAATGCGTGCGAGGGCGGTTGCTGGAGGGGGGGCGTGAGGCGGCCTTTTACCCCGGAGAGTTGCCGGAAAACCCCGCGCGATTGTTGTCAACCGCGCGCGAGGGTGGGCAAAGCTGGCTGGAGGCGGATTATGAGGTGATGTCATTCGCCCCGGCGCCCCTGACGCTGAAGCCGGGTGAAGGGCCGCCGCATATCCGGCTGGACCGGGTGGCAGAATTTCTGATCGGGGATCGATTTTGATGAGTGAGACAACGAAATCCAAAAAACCGGTTCTGATCGAAATGGCGAAACGGTCCGCATTGACGCCCTCATCCGCACCTCCGATAGAGGATGGGGTGCCGGACGGGCGGGCCATGCAAGGAGTGATGGGGCTGACGGCCCGAGGTTCATCGCGGTTGGGACGGTTCTTTTGGGCAACGGCGGCGGCACTGACCGGGTTCGCGGTATCGGTTGCGGCGTGGAATTTTGTTGCAGGTCTGCTGGCCGCCAATCCGGTTCTGGGCTCTGTTGCGGCGGTTCTGGTGGTGGCATTCGTTATCGCATCGGTACTGGTCGCGTTTCGTGAATACGTTGCCTACGCCCGGTTGGCCCGCCTTGACACCATTCACAAGGTTGCGGTTGCCGCTGCGGCGTCGGGCGATCTGGCGGCGGCAAAGCAGGTAACCGCCCTTTTGGCGGTGCTTTATCGGTCGCGACCTGATCTGGCCTGGGGGCGGGCCCGCCTGGCCGAGAGGCTGGAGGATACATTTGACGCGGATGCTGCCCTGGCGCTGGCCGAGGCAGAGTTGATGGCGCCGCTGGATCGCGCCGCCCGCGCCGAGGTTGAGGCTGCCGCGCGGCAGGTGGCGACGGTCACGGCCCTCGTGCCATTGGCATTGGCCGATGTGGCGGCAGCCCTGGTGGCCAACCTTCGCATGGTCAGGCGGATTGCCGAGATTTATGGCGGGCGGGCGGGGGCGTTTGGCAGTTGGCGGTTGCTGAGGACGGTCCTGGCGCATCTGGTGGCCACGGGCGCCGTGGCAGTGGGGGATGACCTTATTCAATCTGTGGCGGGGGGTGGGCTTTTGTCCAAGATATCGCGCCGGTTTGGCGAGGGCGTGGTGAACGGGGCCTTGACGGCGCGCGTCGGGGTTGCGGCCATTGACGTATGCAGGCCATTGCCTTTTACCGCCCTTCCAAAGCCCAAGGTCAGCAATCTTGTCAGCCGTGGATTGGCGGGGCTCTTTGGCTTGGCAACGTCGGCCGGAGCAGCCGAGAGGAAATCCTGACTATCTTGATCCGAATTATCCAGTATCAATGATATCCGAACGGAG
>JAOUMG010000453.1 GCA_029881635.1 Paracoccaceae bacterium
ATAAAGATGCCGCAAGCCCGCCAGAAAATGGTACCAGACCGCCCAGATCGACCCGAGAAAGATCAGCTTGCCAAACCAGCTGCGCAGCACCGCATCGGCATAGGCGAAATAACCGGGGCTGGTGGCAGCAGCGAGCAGCCACCAGACGATCAGCACCCCCGCCACGATCAGCGCATTGCCGGTAATTCGCGTCAGGATCGAGGTGATGGAGGTCAGCTGCGGCCGGTAAATCTGCAGATGCGGCGAAAGCGGTCGGTTGCCTTGTTTGACATCAGCCATGATCGGTCCCTCATGTGGTGCGGGGATAGGAATGCCCCTCGCGCGGACGGTTTCGCCCTCTCAATACCCGAAAACGCGCCTATGTCACGGTATGTTTGCTAAAAAAGCGGTAAACTGAGGCATGTTGGCGCTAATATTCCTGTTTGTGATCACGTTATTTTTTCCTGTGATCACAAATCGTCGACAATGCGCGCGACCTGCCTTCAATCCTGATATGCCGCCGGGACCGGCCGATCCGACCGAAGCAGGGAAATCGGCCTTTCCGTCTCGCGCCGCAGCTTGCGGCGCATACGGTCGGGGTATTCGTCGTAGTTCTCGGCCGTCATGACAAAGGCGTTGCCGCCAAGGATGACATTGTCGGCGAAATAGGTGGGCAGGCTGTCATCGTCACCGCGGATCACCAATGCGTTGACGGTAATGGCCAGTGATCGAAGGTAGCTATGTACTTCCAGCGGTTCCACACCTTCGTTCGACCGCCCATCACCAGAAATATCGACCACCCGGCGCTTGCAGGCCGGGGCATCGTCGAAAACATCGGCGGCGAAAGTGAGCGCCTCGCCGATGGCGGTGGAATATTCGATCCAGATACGCGGCTGTTCGCTGATGCGCTCTGCCAGCGCCTCAAGCTCTGCCGGTGTGGTGACGGTCGTCCAGGGAATGTTCAGATCCTGACGCGATGTACCGGTCCATTGTACCAATGCCAATGCCGCCTGCCCGCGCACCAATGCGTCAGACACAACTGGGTCGCGCAGGCCTTCGGCCAGACCTTCCATCTGAATGCGATATTCGTTCTTGTCGACCGAACCCGAAACATCAACCGCCAGCAGCAGCGCCAGATCGCAAGCCGCAGAAGGGCTTGCCGCGCCCAGCGCAGCCCCGCAGGCAGCCCCAAGAATAAACCTTTGCAGATGCATCATGCCCGCAAAGATAGCAGGCAAGCTGGCCGCCGGTCCATTCCCCAAAATCAAGCGGCCATCAGCGCGGGGCCAATACCGGGGCCTTTGTCAGACCGGAATCAGCGCCCAATAGTCGAGGTCAAGCAGCACCTCGGGCACATACCTGCCGTCCGCGCCCTTCAGGGCAAAGGGTGCCGCCCCGTGCTTGACCGCGACCAGCCTGAGCCGGATGGCACCCACGCCCGGCGCCGCTGTCTCAGCCTTGTCGAGAACCTCGGACCAGGCCCGCACGGTATCGCCTGCAAAACAGGGATTGGCATGGGCCCCGCCATTCAGCGCCACGATCATCTGCGCATTGGCAAGGCCGTTGAATGACAGGGCGCGTGCCAGTGAAATCACATGCCCGCCATAGATCAGATGTTTGCCATCCTCGCGGTTGGTGGCATCGAAATGCACCTTGGCGGTGTTCTGCCAGAGGCGTGTCGCCAGCATATGTTCCGCCTCTTGGACCGTCACGCCATCGACATGGTCGATCTTTTCGCCCACCGAATAGTCGCCCCAGCGATGCGGCTCACCGGCCAGTGCGAAATCATAGCGGTTGAAATCCAGCCCCTTCGGCACCGCCAGCGCCGTCGGTGCCACTGCATCGGCCAGATCCGGCACCACGGTCTGGGGGGCGGGTGCATCGGTGTCGGCTTTGCGCACCATCACCCAGCGGACATATTCCAGAACGTTTTCGCCATGCTGGTTCAGGCCCCTCGTCCGCACCCAGACGACCCCGGACTTGCCGTTGGAGTTCTGTTTGAGCCCGATCACTTCGGAAACCGACCGCAAAGTGTCGCCCGGCCAGACAGGGGCCAGCCAGCGCCCTTCGGCATAACCGAGATTGGCGACCGCATTCAGCGAGATATCCGGCACGGTTTTGCCGAAAATGGTGTGAAAGGCGATCAGATCGTCCAGCGGCGATGCCGGCAACCCACAGGCGCGGGCGAATTCATCCGATGAATAAAGCGCGTGACGGGCCGGATAAAGCGCGTGGTACAGCGCCCTCTCGCCCCCTGACAAGGTGCGCGGAACGGCATGGGCGATGGTTTCGCCCAATCTGTAATCCTCAAAGAACCGCCCTGGATTGGTTTTCATTACAGCTCTCCCAGACCGATTTCAGGTGCTAGACCACCCAATTTGCCCTCGGTCACCCCAACAGCGCAGCACATCGCTGCATTGCCGGTCTCAAGGGCATAGGCGGCGGCCCCACGCAGGGCTGATCGCCTGAGCAAACCAGTAGTGCGTTTACCGCAACACCCTGATTTCTCCACATGAAAAATCCGGTCACGTATCATCCATAGGTTCCCAGAAACGGGTTATGGCCCAGCCAGATGTGAATGGCCCCGATGATACCCACCAGCACCAGTGTGGCCACACCATTGCGCAGATCGCCCTTCAGACCCTTGCCTTCGGTCGGCCGCGCCCAGGGGCCAGCGGCGTTGATCACCACCATCTCGACAATCGCCCAAAGCCCGAGCACGCCGAAAAGCACGATCGAGGCCAGATCACCATTGACCAGCAAATGCGCCACGGCCCATGTCAGCATCCCCAGCAGCATCGGGTGACGCAGCTTGGTGTAAAGCACGCCCTTGGTGCCGCCGACCCCGAACAGGAACACCGACACCAGCATCAGCAGGTTATTCAGATGCCCGATACCGGGAATAGGCGTGTAAACCGGGCTGACCTCGGCCCCGCGATAGCCGATCACCATCAAGACGACGGAAATTAGCAATGCAACGGCGACCAGCCCCTTACCCTTTTCACCCAACGCCGCGCGTGCGCCAGGTGCAATCCGCTTGA
>JAOUMG010000455.1 GCA_029881635.1 Paracoccaceae bacterium
GATATTGCGGAGTACTCAGCATCACCGGCGCATCACCGCGGGTCTCAAATTTGACTGTGTGCTGCGTTCAAAGGCGGCGAAGGCATGGGGACGTTTGGATTGGGCTCGAACCGGAAGTTCGCCGCGCACGCCCTGATGGCGGCTTAGCGGCCCACAGCGGACTTTGACTGGGACCTGCAGCGCTGCAGTGCAGCTTTCGCATTGCTGCCATTCGTACATCGTGCAGCATTTTGTCGGCTGAAACGTCGGTCAGCGGGACATTCTAGCCGTTTGCTGCGGCGGCCCCAATGCCCGGTTCTGACCGACTGTAGAAAGTTGCACCTGAATAGGCGTGAGGAGATAAGGCCACTCACTCACTGCTCAGCGGGTTTTCTTGTGAGCCGAAAAAGCAGATGCCGAGTGTCAGCGTGCGCTCTTTAGGCCTCATCGAAACTTGAAAAGAGCGGCCTGCAGGCTTCTGCCTGCAGGCCGGTTGGCGTTGTAACTTACATCATGCCGCTCATTGATCCCATGTCGGACATGTCGTGGCCACTGGTCTTTGCCGGTCTGTCCGCGACCATTGCTTCTGTCGTGATCAGTAGGCCTGCGACCGATGCCGCGTATTCTAGCGCGATCCGAACTACCTTGGTCGGGTCGATGATACCCGCCTTCAACATGTCGACGTACTCTTCCGTTTGCGCGTCGTAGCCAAAGGTTTTGCTGTCGCTCTCCAAGATTTTGCCTGCGACAACCGATCCATCGATACCGGCATTTTCCGCGATCTGGCGCAGAGGTGCCTGGATTGCCCGGCGAACGATCAAGATACCGGCATCCTGATCCGCGTTATCCCCTTTGAGCGCGCTCAAGACCTTACCTGCGTGGACCAAAGCGGTCCCACCGCCCGGAACGACGCCCTCCTGCACGGCGGCGCGTGTTGCGTTCAGGGCGTCATCGACTCTGTCCTTACGCTCTTTCACTTCGATCTCGGTTGCGCCACCAACCTTTATCACTGCGATGCCGCCAGCTAATTTCGCCAGCCGTTCTTGCATTTTTTCCTTGTCGTAATCAGAGGTAGTATCTTCGATCTGCGCGCGGATCTGCGTGACCCTCGCAGCGATCGCAGCTTTATCCCCAGCACCATCGATTACGGTCGTGTTGTCTTTGGTGATAGTGATCTTCTTTGCACCCCCAAGCATGTCCATCGTGACATTCTCAAGCTTGATCCCCAATTCTGCAGAAATCACCTGCCCACCGGTAAGGATTGCGAGATCTTCCATCATCGCTTTGCGCCGATCCCCAAAACCTGGTGCCTTGACGGCAGCGACCTTTAGTCCGCCTCGAAGCTTGTTGACTAAAAGCGTCGCAAGCGCTTCGCCGTCGATGTCTTCGGCGATGACCAAAAGCTGTTTGTTCGCCTGAATGACAGCCTCAAGCAACGGGACCATCGGTGCCAACGATGACAGCTTCTTTTCGTGGAGCAGGATAACGCAGTCTTCCAAGCTCACCGTCATCTTGGCGGTATCAGTGATGAAGTACGGGCTGAGATACCCGCGATCAAACTGCATGCCCTCGACCACCTCGGTTTCTGTATCCAGGCCTTTGTTTTCTTCTACGGTAATGACGCCTTCATTGCCGACCTTGGCCATTGCGTCGGCGATCTGTTGACCGATTGCGGCTTCGCCATTGGCCGAGATCGTACCAACTTTCGCAATCTCAGCTTTATCACCCACAGGGCGAGACATTGCCTTGATCTCTGCCACGACAGCCGCGACCGCTTTGTCGATTCCACGCCGCAAATCCATCGGATTCATACCAGCTGCGACAGCTTTCATGCCTTCCTTGACGATCGAATGCGCCAGAACGGTTGCGGTGGTCGTGCCATCTCCTGTCTCGTCATTCGTGCGGGATGCGACTTCTCGGACCATCTGCGCTCCCATGTTCTCGAAAGGATCGGAGAGTTCGACTTCCTTGGCGACAGTGACGCCGTCCTTGGTGATCCTCGGCGCGCCATACGACTTGTCTAAGATCACGTTCCGGCCTTTGGGCCCTAGCGTGACCTTGACTGCGTTGGCGAGGATGTTGATGCCCTTGAGCATTCGGTCACGGGCGTCCGTCCCGAACTTGACGTCTTTTGCAGACATTTGAGTAATCCTAAAATGAAAAATTTTTGAAGAGGTTCACGAAGCTCAGGCCATGATCCCGAGAATGTCGCTCTCCTTCATAATCAGTAGTTCTTCACCGTCGATTTTCATTTCACTGCCGGACCATTTGCCAAACAGAATCTTGTCGCCGGCTTTGACGTCCATTGCAATGCGAGCGCCTGCTTCGTCTTTCGCGCCTGCGCCGACGGAAACGACTTCGCCTTCCTGCGGTTTTTCCTTGGCATTGTCGGGGATGATCAGGCCGCCTGTTGTTTTTTCGTCGCCTTCAATGCGACGCACCAAAACGCGGTCATGTAGTGGAGTAAATAACATAGAAATGCTCCTTTTTTGAGATTTCCGGGGGACGGGCGGCATGCTTAGCAAATCATTGGCACTCGCCACGCCAGAGTGCCAATCAATGAGACTTGGCTATCGCGAGAGGGGACAACAATGGGCTGCCGAAAATATACTTTTGAACAATTCCGTTCTTGGATGTGGCAGCCTCAAAAAACCGTGTTCACTATCCTGCCTCACTTGTTTCCAGCAATGGAAAACGCGGGCTGTCCGCGCTACGAAATGTTGGTCGTCAGTTCCATTTTGGTAATCGCCGTTCGGCCCGGAGCCGCCGTTCCTGACGCGCGAGCAGCAACCGATAATTCGATCAAGTCACGCCCCACCACCGCAGTGTTTGGTCATGGTGATATCGTATCGCCTGCGCCACCGCCTCCGCGTCGCGAATCACAAGGGCATCGATGATCGAAAGGTGTTCCTCCATGGCCGGTTTGATGCGGTCCAGGAGGAAAGGGCGCACATTCTGGATGATCGCCATGCGCATTCGGTTGGCCGAATAGGCCGTCGCCAGCAGCGAATTCCTGAGGCCCTCGGCAAGGTAGTCA
>JAOUMG010000456.1 GCA_029881635.1 Paracoccaceae bacterium
CTTCACCGGACTGGGCCAGTCAGAGGGTGATTTCGGGGCCACGGGTTTCGTGTCCAATGTCAAAGACCTGCAGGCTGCCGCCGATTACTTGAAAAACCGTGGTATCGCCCCAGGCTTGCTTATCGGTCATTCGCTTGGTGGTGCGGCGGTCCTGAGGGCCGCAAGCGGCATCGACAGCGCCAAGGCAGTCGTTACCATCGGCGCTCCGTTTGATCCCGGTCATGTCACCCATAACTTCGCCGACGCGCTTGACCGGATTGAAGCCGATGGCCATGCAGAGGTCAATCTGGGCGGACGTCCCGTTCGCATCGGCCGCGAACTGATCCGCGATGTGGTCGCCGAAAACCTCGCCCCTGCCATCGCCGGACTGAAACGCGCGCTTCTGGTCATGCATGCACCGCTCGATTCCATCGTCGGGGTTGAAAACGCCACCCAGATATTCATCGCCGCCAAACACCCTAAAAGCTTTGTCACGCTCGACAATGCGGACCACCTCATCTCTCGTTCAGCCGATGCCGAATATGCCGCCGAAGTCATCGCGGCCTGGTCCGCCCGCTATCTCGACCTTAAAGAAACCGAAACACCACAGGAAACGCCCGAAGGTATCACCCGCGTAACCGAAGCTGACCCAAACGGTTTTCTGCAAGATGTGATGTCAGGGCCCCATCACACGCTGGCCGACGAACCCGCAGCCTATGGCGGGACCGACCGGGGCATGACACCCTACGGGTTCCTGGCTGCCGGTCTCGGGGCCTGCACCTCGATGACGGTCCGGATGTACGCCCGGCGCAAGGGATGGCCGCTGTCGCATATCAGCGTCGATGTCAGCCACTCCAAAAGCCACGCCGAAGATGCCCAAAGCGGGTCGGAAAAACTCGATGTTTTCTTGCGCGAAATCACACTCTTGGGTGACCTCGACGAGGATCAGCGCACCCGACTGCTGGAAATTGCCGACAAATGCCCCGTCCACCGAACACTGGAAAAATCTGCCAAGGTGGAAACTCGGCTGGCCAGCAGTGACGCAAAGGGCTGAGTTTACCAGGCTGGCGATCAGACAGGTTCGTAACTCGTTTTCATCGTATAATCCTTGCGCGGTCCCTTCACGACCCATTCCGTGCGCCAGACTGGCCAGTTCGAAAACACATAGCTCACCCGATAGTCGTCCGGGTCGCACCAATGCCGTGCCTCGGGCTGCGCCGGGTCAAAGCTGTGAAACGTGCGCCCATCGGCGTATTCCACAACGATCAGGCCCGCGTCTGCACGCCAAAGGTAACGGCGTTCTGCATAAAGGGGCGTCCCCGCCCCGCACCGCAATTGACCCGCTTCGCAATAGGTCAATCCCGCTGCCGTCCGCTCAAACCGGGCTGTCCCGTCGAACTGCCCGACCAACGCCGACAGGCGGTCCTCTATGGATCGAGAAACCCGCCAATCCCCTACAAAATCAACAAGATGCGGGGCAAAAGTCATTCCTTCACATAGGTTCCCACGGTAACATCACCGCTGGCTGAAACAAACCGCAGCCGCCCGCTTTCCGCATCCCATTCAAAGGCATAGCAACTCCAGGTCATGGCAGGTGGCCAATTCGAACAATATTGATCACCCTCAGCCCGCCAACTGCCCTGGCTGTCCCCAGCCCCTACGCTGTAAGTCGTTCTACCGCTTTCGCGAAACGTTTGACGTTCGCCATCTTCATAAACTAGCGCCCGTTCCGACAGCGCGGCAACGATCCCTTCCGCATTCAACGGCTTCCAATCTTGTGCAAATGCCGTGCTGCAAATCACGCTGAACAGCCCAGCAACGATGATCTTTTTGCCCATTTCGTTCCCCGCTTCTTGTCACGCGCTCCAGTGCAGTCTAGGACACGGCCAAGCCCGCGACAATGGAAAGGCCAGCCGCATGATCCCCCGCTATTCCCGCCCCGAAATGGTCAACGTCTGGTCGCCGGAAACGAAATTTCGCATCTGGTATGAAATTGAAGCTCATGCCTGCGACGCAATGGCCGCCATTGGCGTGATTCCAAAGGCCAATGCCGAGGCCGTCTGGCGCGCGAAGGATGTCGAATTCGACGTTGCCCGCATCGACGAGATCGAAGCCGTCACCAAACATGACGTCATCGCTTTTCTCACCCATCTGGCCGAACATATCGGCGCCGATGACGCACGGTTCGTGCATCAGGGCATGACCTCGTCCGACGTGCTCGATACCACGCTGAATGTGCAATTGGTCCGCGCCGCCGACATCCTGTTAAAAGACATGGACAAGGTGTTGGAAGCGCTGAAAAAACGCGCCCACGAACACAAGGATACTGTCCGCATCGGCCGCAGCCATGGCATCCACGCTGAACCGACGACGATGGGCCTCACCTTTGCGCGGTTCTACGCGGAATTGGACCGGGGCAAGAACCGCCTTGAAAAGGCAAGATGGGAAATTGCCACCGGCGCCATTTCCGGCGCGGTCGGGACATTCGCCAATATCGACCCCTCGGTCGAGGAACATGTCTGTGAAAAGCTCGGCCTGCGCCCGGAACCCATTTCGACACAAGTTATCCCCCGCGACCGTCACGCGATGTTCTTTGCCACACTTGGCGTCATCGCCAGTTCCATCGAAAACATCGCCACCGAAATCCGCCACATGCAGCGCACGGAGGTGCTTGAGGCCGAAGAGTTCTTCAGCCCCGGCCAAAAAGGCTCCAGCGCCATGCCGCATAAACGCAACCCGGTGCTGACCGAAAACCTCACAGGTCTGGCGCGGCTTGTCCGCATGGCCGTGATACCGGCGATGGAAAACGTGGCGCTCTGGCATGAACGCGACATCTCGCACAGTTCGGTCGAACGCGGGATCGCCCCGGATGCGACCATCACCCTCGACTTCGCCCTTAACCGCCTTGCCGGGGTGGTCGAAAAACTGGTCATCTATCCTGACAACATGCTGGCAAACATGAATAAATTCCGCGGCCTCGTGATGTCGCAGCGTGTACTTCTGGCACTGACCCAAGCGGGCGTCAGCCGC
>JAOUMG010000459.1 GCA_029881635.1 Paracoccaceae bacterium
TGACAGTGTCCATCACTTATTCTCCGCGTAAAGCCCTTTGGCGTTTGTCGTGCCTCTCATCAAGGTCTTGGCCTGAGCGGAACGGATTTCAGCATAAAGCGCAAGACTTTCCGCGCTGAAATTTTCACGGGGTGGCGCGTAGTGAATAAAATTGCCGATACGGTCCGCGCCGCGCGCTATCATGGCATAGTCCTTGTCCCCAACCTGTTGGGCTATTTCCGGTGTGACGTAACGCACAACAGCGCCGATGCGGCGGTCATCCGAGTTATTGGGGCCCGAACCGTGGATGGTCAGCCCGTGATGCAGGCTGATCTGGCCGGGCATCAGTTTGATCGGAACGCGATTCTCTGGGGCGACATCGACGCTCACCTCCTGTCCGCGCGACAGAAGGTTGTTTTCATCAAAAGTGTCGGTATGTGGCAGGATCGGATTCTTGTGGCTGGCACGGACGAACTCCATGCAGCCCGAGGCGCGGGTGGAGGGTGACAGTGCCAGCCACATCGTGACCATTCCGTCTAGGGCGCCGAGCCCCCAATAGGTAAGGTCCTGGTGCATTGTGACGATATGTCTGGTCTGCGGTTCCTTGATGAAAAACTCGACCCCATAGATCAGAAGATCGGGGCCGAGCAAGCCCTCGACCAGATCAAGGATGGCTGGATCCGATCCGATGCGATGCGCCATGGGTAGCACGCAATGGGCGTTGACGCGCTTATAGGTGTTGAGCGGAAGCGGCAGATCGGCGGCAAGCCAGTTGCGTTCGATATCTTCCAGTTCCTGCCGCCAGACCAGAGCCTTTTGCGCTGTGATGGCCTGAATCGGGTGCAGATAGCCATCTTCCCAGTATCGTGCCACTTCCGCCTGGGACAGGCGGCTTTGGAGATGGGGCGTACGTTCGATGCTCATGGCGGTCTCATGCCAGGTTCAAATCAGGGCTGCGTTCAGGCACGGATAGCCAGTCCGGTGCGAAATTCATTTTGGCCCGACCAGAGCAAAGAGCGTGCCCTGAGGGTCGCGCCCGACCATGATGTGGGAGCCGCCGGGAACCTCCATGGGTCCGTGAAGCACCTGGCCGCCCGCACCTGTGACACGGGCAATAGCCGCCTCAACCCCATCGACGCCAAAATAGGGAAGCCAGAAAGGATGATTGGGTCCTGGCATACCCGCGGCCTGTTTCATCATTCCGCCGATATCCGCTTTGCCTAGGCGGAAGAGGTCATAGCTTCCCATTGGACCCATGTCGATGCGGTTGCCCGGTTTCCAGCCAAAGAGCTTGCCATAGTAACCCATCGCCGCCTCGGGATCGCTGGTCATCAATTCATGCCAGTATCCGTGGCCGGGGGTTTTCTGATCAAAGGCATGGCTGTCATCGGCAAGCGGTGTGAGTAGGCCGACAGCAGCCCCCTGCGGATCGGCAACGAGCGAAAAGCGGCCGGTTCCAGGGATGTCGGTCGGTTCTTGTTTCACTGACCCGCCCGCTTTGACAACCGCGGCGGTGGCTTTGTCACAATCGGTTACAGAAACATAGATCATCCAAATTGGCGCGGACGTGCCCATTGGCGCCATGATGCCCGCGACCATGTGTTCACCGGCGCGGGCAATGCGGTAGTCAAAGCCGGGCATCCCTGAATCGGCAACCGACCAACCCAGAACAGTGCTGTAAAACTGCCCGGCGGCGGCAGGATCGGGTGTAGAAAGTTCATACCAGCAGGGCTTGCCCCGTTTCGGTTTGGCCATGGTCTCCTCCTCTGATGAAGAATGGGATTGTTTCTGTCCTTGACCGAAGATTGCGGCTTCGGTCATGTGAAATCAAGCGAGGCAATTTTTCGATCAGACGGCGCGGTCAAGTTTTGTCGAAAGATGAATGAGGCTTTCGGAGGATTTCACCCCGGTCATTTCACCGATCTGGTCAAGAACGCTGTCCAAAACCGAGGTAGAAGGTGCGGCGATCTGTAAGAGAAAATCCACCCGCCCTGAGGTGGTGTGAACACGTTCCACCTCGGCAATAGCCTTGAGCCGGGTCAACACATTTGCCTGCGCGCGAGGTTCGATGTTCAGCAGAACCGTCGCGCGTATCCGGCCCAGCCGGGCGGCTTCGCCAAGTTTGACGGTATAGCCCGCAATCACGCCGGTGTTTTCCAGTCTTTCCAGACGGGCCTGAATGGTGGATCGCGCCACTTTCAGGCGCCGGGCCAGCGTCGCCACCGAGACGCGTGCATCCGCACCAAGAAATCCGAGAATTGAGCGGTCTAGGTCGTCCATTATGCAACACTGTCATTTTGAAAGTTGTTTTCGGCAATATAACGAAGATGTAATACAAATCTACTCTTTTGATCGGTGAAAATGTGCCCCATATCCGGCGAACTTCGCTAGAGTAGCAGGGCGACTATATCGTACCTGATCTGGTTTGGTTAAATGCGTAAGCGCTTTCCAACCGGGGGTCCCGGGAAAAAGGTGGCTGCGCCTTATTGGCAAAGGACATCGCCGATGGGGCTTTCGAAGACGATCTGGACATCACCGTCCGAGTGTATCCGCAACCAGCAGCCCGATCATCCGGTGATGTTTTTTGCGCCAGCGGCTTTGCAATCAACCGCGCGGCGGTTTCTGGACGGATTTCCCGGGCTTGTTACCTACGCGGTCAAATCCAATCCGGATGAGATGGTGATTCAGAATCTGGTTGCGGCCGGTATCACTGGTTTTGACGTGGCGTCGCCAGTCGAGATTGAAATCATCCGGCGGCTGGCCCCGTCGGCAGCGCTGCACTACAACAACCCGGTGCGCGCACGCCATGAAATAGCCTATGCCGTAGCAATGGGCGTAAAATCCTTTTCCGTCGACAGCCGGTCCGAGTTCAAAAAACTGTCCGAGATTGTGCCGGTTGCGGGTGCAGAAATCTCGGTACGGTTCAAATTGCCGGTTGCGGGCGCGGCCTATAACTTTGGTGCAAAATTCGGGGCGACCGTTGAACTGGCCACGGAACTGCTGCGCGACGTGGCCGATCAGGGC
>JAOUMG010000458.1 GCA_029881635.1 Paracoccaceae bacterium
GGTTAGCGTACTCAGTGCCGGGGAAACACCCCAACATGAATAGCTAAGGCCCATAAAAATTTGGGGAATTTGGTCGCATTAAAGAGGCTGGGAGAAATAATGACTCGTTTCGGTGGAATGAAGATTCGGGCAACATTGGCGTTGGCCATGTTTCTTGTTGCAGGCTTTGCTGCGGGTCAGGAAATTATCAGCAAGGAATACGAAGATGGTGGCCTCTATGAAGGCACCTTCAAAGACGGCCAGCAGCACGGCACAGGCACGTACAGGCTACCAAATGGCTACGAATATACCGGTGACTGGGTCGAAGGTGAAATTCTTGGCCAGGGCGTTGCCCGTTACCCGAACGGATCGATTTATGAAGGCCAGTTCGTCAAAGGCAAACCGCAAGGCAAGGGCAAGATCACCTTTGCCGATGGCGGCGAATATGATGGCGACTGGGTCGAAGGTGAAATCGAAGGTGTTGGTGTCGCAAGATATGCCAATGGCGTGGTCTATACCGGCAGCTTCACCAAGGCTCTGCACCACGGGACCGGCAAGATGGAAAACCCCGGCGGTTATTCGTACGACGGTGATTGGGTCAACGGGGTAAAAGAGGGCAAGGGCCGGATCGTTTACCCTGACGGCGCGGTTTACGAGGGCGACATGCTCAACGGCCAGCGCGCCGGTCAAGGCACCCTGAAAATGGCGGATGGTCTGGTTTACGAAGGCGGCTGGCAAGAAGGCCAAATGAATGGGACTGGCAAGCTGGTTCAGGCGAATGGCGATGTCTTTGAAGGCACATTGGCCAATGGCAAGCGTCAGGGGCAAGGCAAGGTCACGTATGCCAATGGCGATGTTTATGAAGGCATGTTCGAGGCTGACCGACGTCAGGGTCAGGGCATTTTCCGTGGCGCTGACGGATATGTCTATGAAGGTGAATGGGTCGAGGGCCGCATCGAAGGCATGGGCAAGGTGACCTATCCCGATGGTTCGGTCTACGAAGGACAGTTTGCCAATGATCTGGCCAACGGCACCGGCAAGATCACCTATGCAGATGGATCAACATATGAAGGCGCCTGGAAAGACGGCGTCATCGAGGGGCTGGGCACCGCAGTTTATACGAATGGCCTGGTTTATACCGGCGAATTTCTCGCGGGCAAAAACCACGGTCAGGGCAAAATGACCTACCCGGACGGTTATTCCTATAACGGTGCATGGGTTGACGGCCAGCGCCAGGGTTCGGGCGTGGCTACCTATGCTGACGGTACTGTCTATAATGGCCAGTTTGTTTCCGGTCAGCGCGAAGGCCAGGGCGAAATCGTGATGCCCGACGGGTTCAGGTACAGTGGCAGCTGGAAAGCGGGTGAAATGGACGGCGCCGGTGTCGCCACCTATTCCAATGGCGATGTTTACGAAGGCACGTTCAGTGCCGGCAAACGTCAGGGCCAGGGGACCATGCGCTATGCCACAGGCGAAACCGCGGCTGGTGGTTGGACCGAAGGCACCCTGACCGAACCGGAACCGACAGCCGCCAGCACCGAGGGTACCGGCAACTGATGCAGTGGTACATCGAAGAGCCATCTGACTGAGCAAACAGGCAAACAGTCGTTTCGGGAACACACAGGCACGCGGATATGATTTTTTCGCTTTTCCTTTCCTGCGATGGCCCTATAGTCGCCCTCCATGACACAGAGCCAGCATATCCTTCCATGCACGGGTGCCCTTGGCGCCCCCTTGCTCCGTGACCTTCTGCTCCTTAGCCGCCTCTGAGCGTGCCCTCTTGGGTGCGACCGCTCAGAGGTGATCAGCGCCCGAAAGATGCTAAGGAACAAAGAAAGCCAGACCAATGACAGACAAATCCAAACAAGACCGCGTTGTGATATTCGACACGACCCTGCGCGACGGCGAACAATCGCCTGGCGCCACAATGACCCATGCAGAAAAGCTGGAGATCGCCGAACTGCTGGATGAAATGGGCGTCGATATCATCGAAGCAGGGTTTCCAATCGCCTCTGATGGTGATTTCGAAGCCGTGTCGGCGATTTCAAAGCAAGCCAAATCTGCCGTGATATGCGGGCTGGCGCGCGCCAATTTCAAGGATATCGACCGCTGCTGGGAGGCTGTGAAACATGCGCGCCGCCCGCGCATTCACACCTTTATCGGCACCTCACCGCTGCACCGGGCCATTCCGAACCTCGACAAGGAACAGATGGCCGAAAAAATCCACGATACCGTCACCCATGCCCGCAATCTGTGTGACAATGTGCAATGGTCGCCGATGGATGCGACGCGGACCGAACATGACTACCTCTGCCGGGTGGTCGAGATCGCGATCAAGGCAGGTGCCACGACGATCAATATCCCCGATACGGTCGGCTATACCGCGCCGCGCGAAAGCGCTGACCTGATCCGCATGCTGATCGAAAAAGTACCCGGTGCCGATGAGATCATTTTTGCCACCCATTGCCATAACGACCTTGGCATGGCGACGGCCAATTCACTGGCTGCAGTTGAAGCGGGCGCGCGGCAGATAGAATGCACGATCAACGGGCTGGGCGAACGTGCGGGCAATACCGCCCTGGAAGAGGTGGTGATGGCGCTGAAGGTGCGCAATGACATCATGCCTTACCAGACGGGAATCGACACCACCAAGATCATGAACATTTCGCACCGGGTTGCAGCCGTGTCCGGCTTTGCGGTGCAGTTCAACAAGGCCATTGTCGGCAAAAATGCCTTTGCGCACGAATCTGGCATCCATCAGGACGGCATGCTGAAAAATGCTGAAACATTTGAAATCATGCGCCCCGAGGATGTGGGACTGGCCGAAACCAATCTGGTCATGGGCAAGCATTCGGGCCGCGCCGCGCTGCGGTCCAAGTTGAAAGACCTGGGCCATGAACTGGCGGATAACCAGCTGAATGACGTCTTCGTAAGGTTCAAGGCGCTCGCCGATCGCAAAAAGGAAATCTATGACGAAGACCTGCTGGCGTTGATGCGCGACACGACCGCCAACGCTGATAGCGA
>JAOUMG010000457.1 GCA_029881635.1 Paracoccaceae bacterium
GCAGTCAGGAGCCTTGATGTCTTCCAGGTTGATGGCGCCAAAGGTGGGTTCTAGGGCGCATACGATATCGGCCAGACGTTCCGGATCAGATTCGTTTACTTCAATGTCAAAACAGTCGATATTGGCAAACTTCTTGAACAGAACCGCCTTGCCTTCCATCACCGGTTTTGAGGCCAGCGCGCCGATATTGCCAAGGCCAAGAACCGCCGTTCCGTTTGTCACCACTGCCACGAGGTTGCCGCGCGAAGTGTAGCGGACCGCGGTTGATGGGTCCGCCTTGATTTCAAGGCAGGCTTCGGACACGCCGGGACTGTAGGCGCGGGCAAGGTCGCGGCCATTGGCCAGCGGTTTTGTTGCGCGGATCTCGAGTTTCCCCGGTTTGGGGAATTCGTGGTAGTCAAGTGCCGCTTGCCGCGTGTTTTCCTGTCTTGTCTCGTCCACGTTCCGCCCCTTTTCTGAAGTCGTTTAATGCTAAACTAATCCTTAGGCCTGCAATAGGCCAACAGCCTTCAACGCAACACCGCTTGCAAATCATAGCACTCCATCTCACTCTTGCCATAGCATGGGTGGAGCAAACAATGGCCGAAATTCGTGGCGAGATAGTATTCCCGACGCAAGACCTGCGAAAGGACCTGCCCTTTTTCATCGAAAAACTCGGGTTGCGGCTGGATACGATTTATCCCGCGGACAATCCCATGGTCGCGCTCTTGTCCGGGCACGGGATTCGCATCCGGCTGGATGCCGGTCACGAGGCCGATCCCGGAGTCTTGCGCATCCTGGCCGATGACACTGATGCGATTGCCGGCGGGCAGCGCAAATTGACCTCACCCGGCGGCACGAAAGTAATGATCAATGTGCTAAACCCTCCGGTATTTCAGCCTCCTACAAAACATTCCTTTGTTGTTCGGCGTCTGGCCGATCAGGCGCCCTGGGTCATCGGGCGGGCTGGCATGCAATACCGCGACCTTATTCCTTCAAGGCTGGGCGGTTCGATCATTGCAAGCCATATCCGTATTCCCGATGGCGGTCCGGTGCCGGATATGGTGCATTTTCACAAGGTCGGCTTTCAGCTTATCTTTTGTTACCGTGGCTGGGTCGATGTGGTTTACGAAGATCAGGGTGATCCCATTCGTTTGACCGCAGGTGATTGCTTTATTCAACCGCCGGAAATCCGACATCGCGTACTTGAGGCATCCGACGGAATTGAAGTGATCGAAATTGGTGTGCCTGCCGATCATGTCACAGAGATTGATCATGAAATGGTTTTGCCAACAGCGCACCTTCGCCCAGACCGTGAATGGCAAGGCCAAAGGTTTGTTCATAACATCGCTGATGGGGCTGACTGGCTGCCATTCCGGCAACCCGGCTACATCTGCCGGGATACGACGATCAACCATAATACCAAAGGCGTGGCCTCGGTTCAGGTGGTTCGAAAAGGACACGGGGTCCCGGCATGGACGCGGCATGACGGCGACATTATGTTCGGTTTCGTTATGGAAGGAAGAATGACGCTGGAAGGTGAAGGCAAAGATCCCTGCGCCCTGGCACCCGGCGACGCATATGTTATCCCCCCCGGGATGAAAACGCGCTGGTCAGACGCCAGCGATGACGTTGAACTGCTCGAAGTGTCTTTGCCCGGCAATTTCATCACCGAAATATGCGAGTGATGTTGCAACAGGGTTATGACAAGCGCAGTCTTGGTCATGATGAAGGAGCTGCCCATGTCGCTACTCGACGCCGCCCGTGATGTTCGAGAAAACGCCTATGCGCCCTATTCGCGTTTCAAAGTCGGGGCGGCCATACGTTCGGCCTCTGGCCGTGTTTATGTTGGCTGTAATGTCGAAAATGTAGCCTATCCCGAAGGCACTTGTGCCGAAGCGGGGGCAATCGCGGCCATGGTTGCGGCAGGCGAAACAGCTCTTGCCGAAGTGTGTGTAATTGCCGATAGCCCCGAACCTGTGCCACCCTGTGGCGGATGCCGCCAGAAGCTGGCGGAGTTCGGGCAACTGGACGTTGTTGTCACTTTGGCTACCACCGATGGTCGAACGACAAAAACAACGATAGGGGCGCTTTTGCCCGGTGGTTTTAGCGCGGCACATATGGAAAAAGCCTGACATGGATGCCCGTTCGATCATAGCTGAGGTTCGCGACCGCAAACCATTGAACAGGTCCGACGCCGACTGGTTTGCGCGCGGGCTCGCGTCGGGCGACGTGACCGATGCGCAGGCAGGTGCGTTTGCGATGGCTGTCCTTTTGAACGGTCTTGGGGAAGAAGAACGGGTGGCACTGACACTCGCGATGCGTGACAGCGGCAAGGTGCTGGAATGGCAGCTACCCGGCCCAGTGATCGACAAGCATTCCACCGGCGGGATAGGCGATTGCACATCGCTGTTGCTGGCCCCGGCGCTGGCTGCATGTGGCGCGTATGTGCCGATGATTTCGGGGCGTGGGCTTGGCCACACCGGTGGCACACTCGACAAGCTTGAGGCGATACCGGGTTACCGTGCCGATATATCTGTCGAAGGTCTGCACGAACTGGTGGCCGAAATAGGCTGCGCAATAGTTGGTGCGAATATCGACATAGCGCCTGCCGACAGGCGGCTTTATGCAGTTCGCGATGTGACCTCTACCGTCGAAAGCATTGATCTCATCACCGCGTCGATCCTGTCCAAGAAACTGGCGGCGGGGCTTGAAGGATTGATTCTGGACGTAAAGGCAGGGTCCGGCGCTTTCATGAAAACCATGGACGAGGCCGAAGCATTGGCGGCAGCGCTCGTAAAAACCGCAAATGGGGCTGGTTGCAAGACTGCTGCACTGATTACCGACATGAATCAACCGCTGGCCTCATCGGCGGGAAACGCGCTCGAAGTCATCGTCGCACTGGAGACCATGACAGGCGTCGATATCAACCAATCCCTGTGGGATGTCACCGTTGCGTTGGGCGGTGAAGCGTTGGTGTTGGCCGGGCTGGCCCAGGATTCCCGTGATGGGACCGATCAGATC
>JAOUMG010000020.1 GCA_029881635.1 Paracoccaceae bacterium
AGTGCGTGCTTAGGCGCGCCGTTGCGCCAATGGGATCGCGCCTGCAGGAACTGCACATAGGCGCTCTCTGAGGATGTCGGATCGCGCTGGCGCTGCTTTTCTGCAGCGGCGTCGAGATTGTAGGCAAGACGCGCAACCACTGCGCCCACAATTTCGTCCTGTATCGCAAACAAGTCCCCCGTTTCCCGCCTGAACCGGTCGCCCCAAGCGACGGCGCCAGTTTCGACGTCAACCAGTTGAACGACCACCCGGATCGAATCCGCCCCGACGCGGACGCTTCCGCAGATCGCGAAATCGACGCCGAGGTCTTTTGAGACCTTGGCGAGGGCAGTTTCGGATTCCCGATAATGTGAGCTGAGGCCATGACCGATGACCATAATGTGGCGGTATCGCGCCAGTTCAATTATCAAATCTTCAACCAGACCTTCTGCCAGCAATAGTTGTTCACGGTCGTCGCTCAGGGTTGAGAAGGGAAGAACAGCAATGGATGTCGTCTTGCGATCCAGATACGGAGCAATGCCTGTCGAACTTGACTGCAACCGCCAGGTAGGGCGTGCCGAGCCCGCACTTGCCACCTCGGAGCGCGGGTCAGGCCCCACATATTTGTAGCCTCGACCGTGGACTGTCTGGATATGCATAGTACCCAACGCTTTGCGCAGCGCAGAGACATGAACCTGTAGTGTGTTCTCCTCGACCACAACGCCAGGCCAGACGGCGTCCATCAGGTCTTGTTTGGTCACGACCATTCCCGCGCTTGCCAGAAGCGCAACAAGGATATCGCATGAGCGGTCGCCCAGCTCGACGGTGCCCTCAGGCCCGTGAAGCTGCCTTTCCTGCCGCGACAGCAGGTATTCTCCGAACCGTATATCCATGGCTTGACCAGTATAGGGTTCAATCCTGGCACTGAGCAAATCTGAATGTCGGCATCAGAAAACTTCAGGATTCATAAGATCCTCCCCAAGGACATGTCAGTCAGGATCGTGCGAACCTGAGGCTAGGAGGCCAACATGACACACCTGAACCCCACGCTGCACCGAACGAACCCAATTCCAAGACCCCATGCCAGATCGCTGATCGGCGGGTCGAGGCTCTGCCTGAGACTGCTCGTGTCGATCCCTGTCGCGATCGCAAAGGGTGTGATGACCCTTTCTTGCGCGATCGGAAACGCCGCCGAGATGGCTTACGTCGACCCTTTTATGCCGAACAGAAAAGACCGAAAGTAACGCCCTCGACCTGCACAACCTTCTATGGTTGTCATTGGGATCAGAAGTAACCTGAGGAGCAGCTGCTTGGATGTGAGCTTCTGTGGACAACCTTGATCGGAAACGGCCCTTTGCGGACATCTGCCACCGACCCCAATGCTGCGCCGCGGCCCGTCGTTCCGGACATTCGACGCAGCCGCAAATCCGGGCGGTGGACAAATCTGTGTCGTACTGAGTGGACACTGTTGATGCCGCACTGACCGGACCGGATAGGAGCTATGTTTGCGAAGACCTGAGGTCTTCAAGGTAGCCACCAAGTTCGTCGCCATAGCCCCAGCCGGTATTGGCAACGCGTTGATATTCTTTCTCCAGCCGATCCAGCCAAGTTGCCGTCAGTTCCGGGTCGGCTTGCACGGATAATTTCTTCACGATCGAGCCAAACATGGACCCCATGCTGTTGTAGAATGTCTCATCCATATCACCGAACTCCAGCGTGACGTCATTGCCGCATTTGACGTAGTAGAACATTAGCTCCAGAGTTTCGCTGAGCTGTCCCCTAACCTTGTTGTAATCGGATATGGCACGTCTGGCGTCGCGGTATTTGATGGGTGCGTCCCATCGGCTTGGATTGATGGCTGCCTTGATCCGCTTCTTGTAGGGCGAAAGGTCGGTGCCCCCATCCGAAACCAGGAATCTTGCATGCAGGAAATCCTGGTTCTTCGGGTCGGCGCGATACAGATCTTGGACGAGGCCTACGAGCTGTACCCTGGAAAACCCCGACAACGCCCCCTTTATCGCAGTCCAGTTCTTTGTCACGATTCGAGCCCCTTCCAGTTTCTCCACGGCATCTTTTCTACCGACATTGTGAGGAAGGTGAAATCTTCAAGCCAGTGTGCCGGGGACGGCCCAGACCGGACACCCAGTCGCTGACTCCATGCTGCGTTGCAGCCCGTCGATGCGGCCATTCGTGCTTCATGCAGCATTTTCTTGGGTCAGATGGCGGCGGTGCGGGACAAACTTGCCGTTTGATTTCTAAGCCAAAAGGTCCGCTTTGTGCGCTTTGCGACGGCACCGAAAAACAACACAGGTTGTATGTTTGAATTCGCTGCATTTGTATGTGGGGCAAGCCGTCTAGACAGGTGCGAACATCCTACGCCTATCATAGTTCGCCATCTCCAAAGCACCGGGCAGGCACCCATTGATACCGCCGGTGATGCGACAGTTTTTTTGCTGGTCATACCTGGAAAATTATAGAAGGCTTTTCATATGAACGGCGTGAGGTTTGCAGCATTCTTGATTATTTCCGCGGCTGTTGCTGCCACAAATGGCAACGCCTTGGCTAGTGATGCGGGAGACGACGAATGGATCATTTACGCTGAAAAAGCGAATGGTGATCTTTATTTTTATGACCCGTCACGCGTGCAGAGAAGCAGTACCCTGCGTCACGTTTGGAATGGGATTCGGTACAAAACGTCCGTGATGGGTGCATCCAGTTTCCTAAGCCTTTTGGAAATCGATTGTTCTGAGCGGACGCAGAGAACTTTGCAGAGTACTTTTTTCACAGATGCGCATTGGGAAAATGCAGCCATGAAAACGGACACCAAGGAAAAGCCGAAGAAAGAGATCGCAGTTGGATCTACAACGGAACGCCTGGCTCAGATAGTGTGCGACTGAGGTACGGTTTTGGTCGCCGGGAACTTTGAACAAGCGAATTGTCCGTCTGAACGAAAAACGCCCGCGGTATTTGGATACCGCGGGCACTTCATTCGAAGGGTTTACTTCAGGTTCTCGGAATCACCTCATGCTTTCAGCTGTGACCCGGTAAATATCACCGTCATCCGTTGCAACGTATAGCGCGTTGTCGGGCCCCATGACCAAGCCACGGAACCTCGTCGAAAACCCAAGTGGCATGCGCGTGATCCCGTTGATTCCCAAACCATCGGTTGTCAGGCTGATCATGTCGATCCGCGAACCGGGAGGCGTATCGCCAAAGCCGATACCCATGATTCCGACCGCTAAACGCCCTTCGTAGATGCCCCAGTTGCTGCCCTTCAGGAAAGCGGCAGAACCGGTGCCTTGCGAGAAACCATTGTTGTTCCAGCTTGGCGGCATCAGATCGTCAAAGCGCGTGTCGCTCATTGGAGTGTAGGCAGCACGAACCGCGGGGTCCATGCCATCCATCTGATTTGGCTCGTACCCACAGTACTCATCCGGGCATTCGCCGCGACCCCCCGTGTTCTGCGCGGGATCCCAGCCGGCATTGCCGCCATTCACAAGAGCCGTGATCTCATCATTGTGCCACGGGCCGTGCTCTGCCGTAAACGCTTTGCCGTCGCTTGGACGGAAATCGATGCCTTGGACATTTCTATGTCCGTAGGTGTAAATGCGCTTGTCAAAGCCCTTGGGCGGGTTGTTGTCCGGGTGCGCGTTACCATCCAGATCGATCCGCAGAACTTTCCCACACAGGAGTTCTCCATCCTGAGGACATATTCCGCGGTGGCGGTCACCGCCAGTGACCCAGAGGTAGCCTCCGGGCCCTATGCGGATCCGACCACCATTATGGGCGCCAGGTCCCCCAAACGGCTGGTTTGATTCGAACGGCTTATACTGAATGTCCGTCACGATGTCGGTCCGATCGGAGACGCTCATGAGGTCATCGCTGACCTTGAACCTCATAACGATGTTACCGTCGCACTTATCAAAATTGGTCTTGCAGCCATCTCCGTGATACTTGGTCGACGACGAGTAGACTAAAAGAGTCCGGTTGTTTGCGAATTGTCGGTCAGCGACTACGCCGAGCATTCCGGCTTGTCCCTCACAGAACAGGTCACTGCCGCTGTCAGGATAGCCGGTGCTGTCCTTCATTCCGTACAATGCATGAACTGTTCCATCGGTGGTTCTTACCGATAGGCCTTTGCATTTTTCGGTGAAAAACATAGTGCCGTCTGACAAGAAAGCCATGTCCCAAGGATTCTCAAGTCCTTCGAGGACTTTAGTTGGCGCGATCTTGGGAACGTCCATACCTTCGTGACCATCTGCTTGAGCAGAAAGCGGCAGTCCAATTGTCAAAGCAGCAGCAACTAATGTTGGAACGAAACCACGTCTTATTGTATTCATGTCTTCCTCCCTAGTGAAAATTTTTGCTTGGTACCTTACTCCGCGTGCTCCAAATACGCGGCCAAATTATCGATTTCTTCGTCGGTCAATGGTTTTGCCTTCATGATCATCAAGGCCGAGTTCGGGCCCTGCTTGATGCCTTCTCTGTACGCTTTTAGTTTTTCCGTCGTATAGGAAACCGGATTTCCGGAAATCTTTGGGTAGCTGGCGGCACCCTTTCCCGCTTTCCCATGACAGGAAACGCAAGTCTTCTTGTATATGGCTTCTCCTAGTTCCCTGTCGGCGCCGAACCCTTGCTCTGGGACAGTCAATGCCAGGAAAAAAGCTGCTACACAGGGAATTCTACACAAAACATACCCCCCTCATTGTTGGAGGTTGCAACGCCAAAGGCCATGCGATCTTTTCATTCGCCTCAAGTGAGCACTAAGCTCTCCACGGTAAAGCCATTTTTGATTCTGTCAAACAGATTCGACCTCGTGTCCGATAGGCCGGAGAAACTATATTATCATTTGCGCCGAGAGTGGGCCACCCGGCCGCATCAGGCACTCTACATGATCGGAATCCAAATAAGAGGAACTCCGATCAGTGGCCAGACAATAGGGCGATGCAGGCGCAGCGAAGAAATGCATGGAAGTCCGTTTGGTATACTTCGCCGTCATTCATGCACTTTGCAGCATCAGTCAGTTTGGGCTCAAAGCAGAAGCTCCCAATAAACAAAACCCCGCCATTTCCGGCGGGGTTTTTGATTTTCAATCGGGTGCGGGTTTGCGAATTGCTGGTGCAACTCGCCAAACCTTACCAGTCTTCGCGCACCACGACCCGTGTTGCGACCGAAAGCTTCATCGCACCGAGGCGCAGAGCTTCGCGGGCGATGACTTCGCTCACGCCGTCGATTTCGAACATGATCCGGCCTGGTTTTACCTTGGCGGCCCAGAAATCGACGGAACCCTTACCCTTACCCATCCGAACTTCGGTGGGCTTCGAGGTGACTGGCGTATCCGGGAAAATCCGGATCCAGACGCGGCCCTGACGTTTCATGTGGCGGGTGATCGCGCGGCGGGCCGCTTCGATCTGGCGCGCCGTGACGCGTTCGGGTTCGACCGCCTTCAGGCCAAATCCGCCGAAGTTCAGGTCAAAGCCGCCTTTGGCTTCGCCGTGAATGCGGCCTTTGAACTGTTTGCGGAACTTTGTCCGTTTAGGTTGCAGCATCTTATCTACTCCTTACCGGGCGTCGCGACGCGGGCCGCGCGGCGTGGGGCCTTCTTGGGCTTCGCTGTGACGACGGTCATGGGCCTGCGGATCGTGCTCCATGATCTCACCCTTGAAGATCCAGACCTTGATCCCGATGATCCCATAAGGTGTCATCGCTTCGGCCAGCGCATAATCGATATCGGCGCGCAGCGTGTGCAGCGGCACACGACCTTCACGGTACCATTCGGTCCGGGCGATTTCGGCGCCGCCAAGACGGCCCGCGACGTTGACCCTGATCCCGAGCGATCCCATGCGCATCGCGTTCTGAACCGACCGCTTCATCGCGCGGCGGAATGAAACACGACGTTCCAGCTGCTGTGCGATGGATTCAGCCACCAGCATCGCATCCAGTTCCGGCTTGCGAACCTCAACAATGTTGAGATGCAGGTCGGACGCGGTGAATTGCGTCAGCTTCTTGCGCAACGTTTCAATATCGGCGCCTTTTTTGCCGATGATGACCCCCGGACGCGCGGTGTGAACCGTCACGCGGCACTTTTTATGCGGACGTTCGATGATAACTTTCGAAACACCGGCCTGTTTGCATTCTTTGTGAATGAATTCCCGCATCTTCAGGTCTTCAAGCAAAAGATTGCCATAGTCCTTGCTGTCGGCATACCAGCGGCTGTCCCAGGTACGGTTGACCTGCAGGCGCATGCCAATTGGGTTGACCTTCTGTCCCATTATGCTTGCTCCCCGACGGATTCTTCGACTTGGCGGACCAGGATGGTCAGCTCGCTGAACGGTTTCATGATCTTGCCAAAACGGCCCCGTGCACGCGGGCGACCGCGCTTGAGGGTGATGTTCTTGCCGACATAGGCTTCGGCAACGACCAATGCGTCAACATCCAGCCCATGGTTGTTTTCTGCGTTGGCGATGGCCGATTGCAGGCACTTGCGCACATCATCCGAGATCCGCTTTTTCGAGAAGGTGAGATCGGCCAGCGCCTTTTCCACTTTCTTGCCACGGATCATTGCGGCGACGAGGTTCAGTTTCTGCGGCGAGGTGCGAAGCATCTTGGACTTGGCCATCGCTTCGTTATCGGCCACGCGGCGCGGATTTTTTTCCTTGCTCATGGCTTATTTCCTCTTGGCTTTTTTATCGGCGGCGTGACCGTAATAGGTCCGCGTCGGCGAATATTCACCGAACTTCTGGCCGATCATCTCTTCGGTCACGTTGACCGGGATGTGTTTGTGCCCGTTATAGACCGCAAATGTGAGGCCCACGAACTGAGGCAGGATTGTTGAGCGGCGCGACCAGATCTTGATCACTTCCGAGCGGCCCGAGGCGCGCGCAGTTTCTGCTTTCTTCAGCAGATATGCGTCGACAAAGGGGCCCTTCCATACTGAACGTCCCATGGATTAGCGCCCCTTCTTGGCGTTGCGCGAACGGACGATATATTTGTCCGTCGTTTTGTTCTTGCGGGTCTTGTTGCCCTTGGTGCCCTTGCCCCAAGGTGTAACCGGGTGACGGCCACCGGAAGTGCGGCCTTCGCCACCACCATGCGGGTGGTCGATCGGGTTCATCGCAACACCGCGTACGGTCGGGCGAATGCCCTTGTGGCGCATACGGCCCGCTTTGCCGAAATTCTGGTTGGAATTGTCGGGGTTCGACACCGCGCCGATCGTTGCCATGCACTCCTGGCGCACCATGCGAAGTTCACCGGATGACAGGCGGATCTGCGCATAACCGCCATCACGGCCAACGAACTGGGCGTAGGTACCGGCGGCACGGGCCATCTGGCCACCCTTGCCGGGCTTCAGTTCGACGTTATGGACGATCGTACCGATCGGCATGCCGGAAAACGGCATCGCGTTACCCGGCTTCACGTCGGTCTTGGCCCCGGCGATCACGCTGTCGCCTACGGCCAGACGCTGCGGCGCCAGGATATAATTCTGCTCACCATCCTCGTATTTGACGAGGGCGATAAATGCGGTGCGGTTGGGATCATATTCGATCCGCTCGACCGTGGCGGGCATGTCGAACTTCGTGCGCTTGAAGTCCACGACGCGGTAAAGCCGCTTGGCCCCACCACCCTTGTGCCACATCGTGATACGTCCGGTATTGTTCCGGCCACCCGTTTTGATGAGACCCTCAGTAAGAGCCTTCACCGGGCGACCTTTCCAAAGCCCCGAACGGTCGATCAGAACCAGCCCTCGCTGGCCCGGCGTCGTCGGTTTGTACGACTTGAGTGCCATGCTTTCTGTCTTCCGTTGCTTTGGACCATCTGGTCCGTTGGTTTATGAGGCCCCGTAGGTCCCCGATCTTAAAAATATCAGCGGCCCCACATCATGGGGCCGCCAGATTCGCCGCCTTCTATCAAAGCCCCGTCGAGACGTCGATAGTGTTCCCTTCTTCGAGGGTCACATAGGCTTTTTTCACATCGTTGCGCGTGCCGGGACGGCCGCGGAACCTTTTGACCTTACCTTTGGTGACAACCGTATTGACGGCCTTAACCTTCACACCAAAGAGCGCCTCAACGGCCTCTTTGATCTGCGGTTTGTTCGCCGCAATATCGACCTGGAAAACCACAGCGCCATGTTCTGACGCCATCGTGGCCTTTTCCGTGATGATCGGTTTGCGGATCACATCGTAATGTTCAGGTTTCGCGCTCATTTCTGGTCACCTTTCCCAAGACGGGCCTCCAGCGCCGCAACACCAGCCTTGGTGATCACGAGAGTGTCACGCTTGAGGATGTCGTAGACATTGGCACCCATCGACGGCAGCACATCGATACCTTCGATGTTGCGGGCGGCGCGGGCGAAGTTTTCGTTCACATCGGCGCCGTCGATGATCAGGACGCGCTTCCAGCCGAGTTCCTTGGCAGCCTTGGCGAGGAAGGCGGTTTTGCCTTCCTTCAGTTCCAGCCCATCAAGGATAACCAGATTGCCGGAACCGGCCTTTGACGACAAAGCATGTTTCAGGCCAAGGGCCCGGAACTTCTTGGTCAGGTCATGGGCGTGGCTGCGGGGCGTCGGGCCCTTGTAGGTACCACCGTGACGGAAGATCGGCGCGCCCTTGTCACCATGGCGTGCGCCACCGGTGCCCTTCTGGCGGTAGATCTTCTTGGTCGAATAGCTGACCTCGGAGCGGCCCTTGACCTTGTGTGTGCCAGCCTGTGCAGCAGCACGCTGCCAACGCACAACGCGGTGCAGGATATCGGCGCGCGGCTCCAGCCCGAAGATCTCATCTGAGAGATCGATCGAGCCTGCCTTTTTGGCGTCGAGCTTGATCACATCGAGTTTCATTCTTTGTCTCCTTCGGGCGCGTCGGTCGCATCACCGGCATCATCTTCTGCAGCACTCGCAGCATCGGAAGCGGCCATGGCAGCCTCTTGCGCGGCGGCTTCGGCTTCGGCGGCAGCCAGACGGGCGGCCTCTTCCTCGGCAGCGGCAGCGGCGGCAGCTTCTTCGGCGGCTTTCTTGGCTGCCTCACCCAGAGACTTGAGACCAGCAGGCAGAATGGCGCTGTCCGGGAACGGCTTTTTGACCGCATCCTTGATCGTGACCCAACCACCTTTTGATCCCGGAACCGATCCCTTGATCATGATCAGGCCGCGGTCGCTGTCGGTGCGGACCACTTGCAGGTTCTGGGTTGTCACACGGACGGCACCGAGATGGCCGGCCATTTTCTTGCCCTTGAACACTTTGCCCGGATCCTGGCACTGGCCGGTCGAACCATGCGAACGGTGACTGACTGACACACCGTGCGAGGCGCGCAGGCCGCCAAAGTTGTGCCGCTTCATCGCGCCGGCAAAACCTTTACCGATCGACGTACCGGCTACATCAACAAACTGTCCGGCAAAGTAGTGGTCAGCGGTGATTTCTTCGCCGACGCCGATCATATTGTCGGCGCTGACACGGAATTCAGCGATCTTGCGCTTCGGTGCCACATTCGCCTTGGCGAAGTGGCCGCGCATGGCCGCCGTTGTCCGCTTGGCCTTGGCAGTGCCCGCACCAAGCTGAACGGCCGAATAGCCATCCTTCTCGGCAGTGCGCTGTGCCACGACCTGCAGATTGTCCAGTTGAAGAACGGTTACCGGAACCTGCCGGCCATCCTCCAGAAACAGCCGGGTCATGCCCAGCTTCTTTGCGATAACGCCAGAGCGCAACATGGTCCTGCCCTCCTTTAAATCTTGATCTCGACGTCGACACCGGCAGCCAGGTCGAGCTTCATCAGCGCGTCCACGGTCTGAGGTGTCGGGTCGACGATGTCGAGAAGCCGCTTATGGGTACGAATTTCCCACTGGTCGCGCGATTTCTTGTCGATATGCGGACCACGCAGAACGGTGAACTTCTCGATCTTGTTCGGCAGCGGGATCGGCCCACGTACGGTGGCACCGGTGCGCTTGGCCGTGTTGACGATTTCCTGCGTACTGGCATCCAGAACGCGGTAATCAAAGGCCTTGAGCCTGATGCGGATATTTTGGCTAGTCATTGTCTTGCCTCTCGCGGGCTTTCGGTTGAGAGGCAGACCGGGCGTTATTGCCCGGGCTGCTTCGAACCGGCGTTATTACTTGATGATTTTCGACACGACGCCGGCGCCGACGGTGCGGCCGCCTTCGCGGATGGCGAAGCGCAGCTTTTCTTCCATCGCGATCGGCGAGATCAGCGTCACGTTGAATTTCAGGTTGTCGCCCGGCATCACCATTTCCGTGCCCGCAGGAAGTTCAACCGTTCCCGTCACGTCGGTCGTGCGGAAGTAGAACTGCGGACGGTAATTGGCGAAGAACGGCGTGTGACGGCCACCCTCTTCCTTCGTCAGGATATAGGCTTCGGCTTCGAATTCGGTATGCGGCTTGACCGAGCCGGGCTTGCACAGCACCTGGCCGCGCTCGATCCCGTCACGTTCCACACCGCGCAGCAAAAGACCGACATTGTCGCCAGCCTGGCCCTGGTCCAGAAGCTTGCGGAACATCTCGACACCGGTGCAGACCGTCTTCTTGCTGTCGCGAATACCAACGATTTCAATCTCTTCGCCGACCTTCACGATCCCGCGCTCAACCCGGCCCGTGGCAACCGTGCCCCGGCCAGAGATCGAGAACACGTCCTCGACCGGCATCAGGAACGGCTGGTCAACCGCCCGTGCTGGCGTCGGGATATAGCTGTCAACCGCTTCCATCAGGGCGCGGATGCTGTTTTCGCCGATCTCGGGATCGCGGCCTTCGAGGGCGGCCAGAGCCGAGCCCTTGATGATCGGGATATCGTCGCCGGGATATTCGTAGGAGGACAGAAGCTCACGCACTTCCATCTCGACCAGTTCCAAGAGTTCCTCATCATCCACCTGGTCGACCTTGTTGAGGTAGACGACCATGAACGGAATGCCGACCTGACGGCCGAGAAGGATGTGCTCGCGCGTCTGCGGCATCGGGCCGTCAGCGGCGTTCACCACCAGGATCGCGCCGTCCATCTGCGCCGCACCGGTGATCATGTTCTTGACGTAGTCGGCATGGCCGGGGCAATCCACGTGGGCATAGTGACGGTTCGCCGTCTCGTATTCCACATGCGCCGTCGAGATCGTGATCCCGCGCGCCTTTTCCTCAGGCGCCGCGTCAATCTGATCATAGGCCTTGAAATCACCGAAATACTTCGTGATCGCTGCCGTCAGCGTCGTCTTGCCATGGTCAACGTGACCAATCGTGCCAACGTTTACATGCGGTTTATTGCGTTCAAACTTTGCCTTTGCCAT
>JAOUMG010000460.1 GCA_029881635.1 Paracoccaceae bacterium
GGTCACCCACTTCTACACCGTCGGCCATCTGACGGCGTTGACAGCGCTCAAACAGATCGACGCTGAATTTGAGCCGGTGGCAAGCTCGCTGCGCCAGCCCTTCTACAAACTTTTCTCTCGGGTGACTGTTCCGGTCTGCCTGCCAGCCATTCTCGATATTTCGATCTATTTGTTCGTCAACGCGATGACGACGGTATCGGCGGTGGTGTTCATTTACTCAACGCACACCGCCCTTGCCTCGGTCGCGGTACTGAACATGGATGACGCGGGCGATATCGCGCCTGCGGCGGCCATGGGAATGATGATCTTCTACACCAACGCCGCCGCACGGCTTTTGCATATGCTCGCCTCGCGGCGCATTCTGAACCACACCCAGGCCTGGCGGACGCGGTAGATTAGAAGCCGTCAGGCAGGGTGAACCACTACATTCCTGTTATGGGCAAAGCTGCGCACCTCTTCGGTGATGGCGTATCCTTGGGCCTCTGCCCATTCGGCAAAGGCCGCTTCATTGACCTTTTCCAGCTCCAGAAAGATCACAGGACGATCGCGCCAGATGACCGCCTTGAAGCCTTTGAGCACGTCCATTTCCATGCCCTCGACGTCAATCTTCATGAAATCAATGGTCCGATCCTGCAGGCACGTATGGATATCAAGATGTCAGACCAACCCGTTCAGGCATTGAACAGGAAGTGTAGCACATCCCCATCCTTGACCTCGTAGGTCTTGCCCTCAATACGGAATTTGCCCGCCTCGCGCGCACCTGCCTCGCCGTTGCCAGCGATGTAATCGGCATAGGCGATTGTCTCGGACCGGATGAACCCCCGCTCAAAGTCACCGTGGATAACCCCGGCCGCTTGCGGTGCCAGCGTGCCTTTTGTGATCGTCCATGCCCGCGCCTCTTTCGGCCCGACCGTGAAAAAGGTCTGCAGCCCCAGAAGGTCATAACCAGCGCGGATCAGCCGATCGAGCCCCGCCTCTTCCAGCCCCATTTCGTCAAGAAACATCGCGGCATCCTCGGCGGGCATCTGCGCCAGTTCTTCCTCGATCTTGGCTGATATCACTACAGCGCCGGCACCTTCCTTGGCAGCCATTTCCTCAACCTTGACCGACAGTGAATTTCCCTTGGCTGCCGAAGCCTCCTCAACGTTGCAGACATAAAGAACGGGCTTTGATGTCAAAAGCTGCAGCATGTCCCAGGCTTTCCGGTCCTCTTCAGCCACGGTGATCGTTCGGGCAGGCTTGCCTGCCTCCAGTGCGGCCAGCGCAGCCTTCATCAGCCGTTCCTGGGCTGCGGCCTCCTTGTCTCCACCTTTGATCTTGCGGGCGATCCCTGCCAGCCTGCGTTCAATCGACTCCATATCGGCAATCATCAGTTCGGTTTCGATCGTCTCTGCATCTGCCGCAGGGTCGATCCGCCCTTCAACATGCGTTACGTCGCCGTCCTCAAAGCAGCGCACGACATGGGCAACGGCATCCACCTCGCGGATATTCGCCAAAAACTGGTTGCCCAGCCCCTCACCCTTCGACGCCCCCCGGACCAGCCCTGCGATATCGACAAAAGTGATACGGGTCGGGATGATCTGTTTCGATCCGGCAATTGCTGCCAGCTTTTCCAGTCTCGCATCGGGAACGGCGACATCGCCGACATTCGGCTCGATCGTACAGAACGGGAAATTTGCAGCCTGTGCGGCCGCCGTCCGGGTCAGTGCATTGAATAGTGTCGATTTGCCAACATTTGGCAGCCCGACAATGCCCATCTTGAAACCCATGTCCCGTACTCCGTGCCAGTAATTTCCCGCAATCCGGCTGCTTCTACGCAACCTGACGACACTGCGCAAGCAAGCCCGACCGCCGTCGATGCCGACCTTTTCGCGCAATACCCCAAGGGGCATTGATTTCCGTCCCACTTTTCTGCAAGACCACGTGGAATAGCAGGAGAGCGCCATGACCCGCATCGATCAGACATTCGCAAATCTGCGCGCCCAGAAGCGCAAGGCTTTTGTCACCTACATCATGGCTGGCGATCCGGATTATGCCACATCGCTTGAACTGATGCAGGGCCTGCCCGGCGCCGGTGTTGATGTGATCGAACTTGGTATGCCTTTCACCGATCCGATGGCAGACGGCCCGACCATCCAGCTTGCCGGCCAGCGGGCGTTGGCTGCTGGTCAAACGCTGGAAAAAACCCTGCAGATGGTGACCGAGTTTCGAAAATCAGACACAACCACCCCGATTGTATTCATGGGGTATTATAACCCGATCTATTCGCGCGGCGTCGACCGGTTTCTGTCCGACGCAAAAGCCGCGGGGGTTGACGGGTTGATCGTTGTCGATCTGCCACCTGAAGAAGATGAAGAACTTTGCATCCCGGCGCAAAAGGCCGGAATGAATTTCATCCGACTGGCCACGCCGACAACGGATGACAAGCGTCTGCCAAAGGTGCTGCAAAATACCTCTGGCTTTGTCTACTATGTCTCGATCACCGGCATTACCGGTGCGGCGGCGGCACAATCCACAGATGTCGGTCCCGAAGTGGCACGGATCAAAGCGGCCACCGATCTGCCCGTAATCGTTGGTTTCGGCATCCGCACGCCCGAAACCGCCGAAGCGATCGCAAGTGTCGCCGATGGCGCTGTCGTCGGCTCTGCCATCGTCAAGTTGGTCGAGCAGGGCAAACCCGTGGCCGAAATTCTGAACTTTGTAAAAGGGCTTGCCGACGGCGCGCATCGTGGGTGACCTGGTAAGGATTGCGCAAGCGAGGCGTAATTGGTAAGAAATAATTACCAATACTTTGATGCGGGGGAGAATGCCAATGCCAGTGATCACCTGCATCGACGATCTGAAACGTCTCTACAAGCGGCGTGCGCCAAAGATGTTTTACGACTACTGCGAAAGCGGCAGCTGGTCCGAACAAACCTTCCGTGAAAATGTGACCGACTTCGCCCAGATCCGGTTGCGGCAGAAGATCGCC
>JAOUMG010000461.1 GCA_029881635.1 Paracoccaceae bacterium
CGATCTGTGTGGCGACAGTGCTGCTCGATACCGGCATCGTGCCGATGGAGGAGCCGGTGACGCGCTTCAAGCTGGAAGCGCCGGGCGGGTTGGTAGAAATCGAGGCGGAGTGCCGGGACGGCAAAGCGCGGTCGATCCGCGTGACCAATTTGCCAAGTTTCGCCCAGAAACTCGGCGTGGCGCTTGAGGTGGCCGGCCTTGGCACGCTGACGGTCGATACGGCCTATGGCGGCGACAGCTTTGCGTTGGTGGATGCGGCGGCTCTGGGGTTTGCGCTGGTGCCAGACGAGGCGCGCGATCTGGCCGCGGCGGGCATGAAGATTACCCGCGCCGCAACCGAGCAGCTGGGCTTTCACCACCCAACCAATCCGGACTGGAACCACATTTCCTTTTGCCAGTTCACCGCGCCGGTGATGGTCGAGGATGGCGTCAAGACCGGCCGCAACACGGTGGCGATCGAACCGGGCAAGCTCGACCGGTCACCGACCGGAACCGGCTGCTCGGCCCGCATGGCGGTTTTGCATGCGCGCGGAGAGCTGGCGGTGGGCGAGGTGTTTACCGGCGTGTCGATCATTGGCAGCAGGTTCAATTGCCGGATTGAACGAGCCGTTGATCTGGACGGGACCCCGGCCATCGTTCCGTCGATCTCGGGGCGCGGCTGGATCACCGAAACCAAGCAGTTGCTGCTCGACCCGGATGACCCCTGGTCCGAGGGGTACCGGGTTGGCGACACCTGGCCGATGTAGGCGGCGCATCAGCGCGGGTTGAATTCGGCCTTTGCCTGCATTGCCAGCCGCCCTTCGGCGTTTATTGCCGCGAGGATCGTGGCGGTGCCGTCGTTGTGGGCAGCGATGCTGAACGGATGGGTGTCGTAAAGCGGGCTGATTGCGCGAAACTCGAACCCGGTCATCTTGCGAACAGGGTTCTGCCGATGGGCAAGATCGGCCAACAATGTGGCGATGAGCGGGCCGTGGACGACAAGGCCGTCATGACCTTCCACATCTCGGGCATAGTCGCGGTCATAGTGGATGCGGTGGCCGTTAAAGGTCAGCGCTGAATAGCGAAAAAGCATCACTTCGGAGGGGGTTACCGTTTCGGTCGCCGTCCAGTCGGTCGGGGCCATGGGGGGCAGGGGTTTCGGCGCGCCCGGAACCGGGTCTGATCGGTAGACGATGTCATGTTCTTCCCAAAACAGCAAAGCACCCATGGCACTGACTTCGTGGCGCACAGTGACAAAGCATAAAGGGCCTGTACGGCCATCTTTGACCACTATGTTGGCGATTGCAGAGGTTTTTTCGGCATCGACGCCGATGATCAGTTCCCGGGCAAAGCCGAAACGCCCGCCGGCCCACATCCGGCGAGGAAGGGCAACGGGGGGCAAAAATCCGCCCCGCGCCGGATGACCGTCACGGCCGAGGTCGCGGATCCGGGTCGAGTGCAGGAAATAGAGCCAGTGCCATAGGGGCGGCAGCGCGCTGCCGAGGGACAGGCGCGGGTCCCGGTCCAGCGTCATCTCCATCAGATGGGCGGGGGCCAGACGGATGGTATCCTTGTGGGATTGCTTCCGGCCGATCCATTTCGTCAAGGTTGCCCTGTCAAGAGTTGGTGGCACGGTCTGTCTCCTTCGCATGGCATTATGGAAATCTGGCTGAACGCTGTCGAGCGGGATGATCCGTTAAGCCGTTCCATTGTGCCAGCATATATGCGGATTTGGTCTGCCACTATGGGTGAGGAACGACTAGGCTTGGCCGGATAGCTGATGTGAGGTAGATAACAAAATGAGTGATGAGCAGATCGACGATCGTTACCGGGCGGCGATAGATATTGCGCGGCGGGCAGGGGTAGTGGCGCGCAGCTATTTCGATGACTTTCACGCGCTGACGGTGGACGTGAAGGGGCATCAGGATTTCGTGTCGGAAGCCGACCGCAATGTCGAGGTTTTTATCCGCGCGGCGCTGAGCGAGGCTTTTCCCGGTGACGGGATCGTGGGCGAGGAAGACGCGCCGGTTGCAGGCCAAAGCGGCTTTACCTGGGTGATTGATCCGATCGACGGGACCACGAATTTCATTCACGGCATTCCTGCTTGGACCGTGGTGCTGGCTTGTGTTCAGGGCGCAGACACGGTGATTGGCGTGGTGCATGATCCGGTCCACGGCGAAACGCATCACGCCAAATCCGGTGGCGGCGCGTTTCTGAACGACCGGCCAATCCGCTGTCTGGGCGGGCGAAGCCTGAAACAAGGCTCGCTCGGCATCGGGTTTTCAGGGCGTACGCGGGCCGGGGGTGTCAAGCGTCTCGTCTCGGAAGTCGTCGATGCGGGAGGAGTTTTTTACCGCAACGGATCGGGCGCGCTGTCGCTGGCCTATGTCGCGAGCGGGCGGCTTTTGGGATATGTCGAGGAACATATGAATGCCTGGGACTGTCTGGCCGGGCAGCTGATCGTGGCCGAGGCGGGCGGAGTGGTCGAGGACCAGGATGCCCAGGCAATGATCGCCGACGGGGGGCGGGTGATCGTCGGAACGGCCGAGACATTTTCCGATATTCTGGCGCTGGCCGAAACGGCCTATGCGGATCCGTCGAAATAGGGGGAGAGCGGCTGGTTTCCAACTTCGTAGCACCGCGCGAAATCCTGCCCTTGCGTCATTGGCGGGTGCATATTCAGCGACGTCAAACTGATGTGCTCGATCAGGCCTTGGGCACCAGGACCGGGCCCGAGGCCGCGAGGGCCACGATGACCGATTGGCCGGTGGTGTAGGGGGCGTCCACCTCGTCGCTGATGGCGAAGATCTGGCCGAATTCACCGCCAAGCGTGTATTCCATCCGCGCGCCGACATAGGTGACTTTTTCGACCTTGGCGGCCAGCCCTTCGCCCGTTGTGGCAAGCCGGATGCGCGAGGGGCGGACAGCCAGTTTGGCGGGGCCCTGCGGCAGGCCGCGTGACGGCAGAATGTGGTGGCTGCTGCCCACG
>JAOUMG010000462.1 GCA_029881635.1 Paracoccaceae bacterium
AATTCGCCCTGTCCGTTGGCGAAAACTCGGTTCACGGTTCGGATGCGCCAGAGACCGCAGCGGTCGAGATTGCCTATTTCTTTTCGGGCCTCGAACTCGTCGGTTAACGAAGGTTTCGCGCCGATCGCCCGTGTTCAGGGTGATTGACGCAGACGCAGTCCAATCTCATCAAGGGCCGCTTCCAGTTGGGAGTGGCCCTTTTCCTTTGAGGGGTTGGCCGTCACTTGCGATTTTATCGCGTCAAAGCGTTTGCGCAGGTCGGTTTTTTCCGCCCCCCTGCAATCATTCCACGGCCGCCCTTGTAGGCCCATGACAAGAGCATAATAGCCGATGAAATGCGCCTGTCCTCCGGCCTCAATATACCTGAGATACGCCGCATCCGGCCCAATCTCTGCCAGTTCTTCTGCTGTGTGAATGCCTGCACGGGCAAACCCCCGGTCAGAAGCCGGGCCAAGGTTGCGGATGGCTGAAACTGGGCGAGGCATCTGGACTCCGGATTTGGATTCAGAATACTGCAGACTCAACGGAACCGAAAGATTTTTGGCGGTTTGGGTTTCGTTTGTACCAGACCCTGCCAGCTGTCGATCAGAGGGTATCTGATTTCGAATGCCGTATCTGGCAAGGTCTGTTTTAGGCTAGATGCAAGCTGCTTTAGAATGCCGCCCAATCGGTAATCTGGGTGTATTGCTCAGAAGGTTCGGTATTTGAACCTTGCTGGCTTGGCGCTGGCTTGGCGATTTCAGCCTGCTGTTGAAGCGCACGCTTTTCGGCCAGCTCGTTACGATTTTTCACAAGCAGTCCTTCGCCCAATTGTCTCGACTCGTCCATTGTTCTCTTCTTTCCGGGGGCAACAAAAACTGTCGCACCAGTTTATCTGTCGTATACCAATTTACACGTCACGGTGTCTTTGGCGGGGCGCAGATATGGCCGGAACCAGGCACCGTCAATAGATATTGCGGCAACCTGGTATGCCGCTCAAGCAACTAGGCTGATTTGCGCCCAATTACGGGTTGTTGTGGCAACACTGACATGTTGCAGCAGATGAAAAGGCCGCATTCGGAAACGCAAAAGGTTGAATTAAGTCAGAAAATACACGCTTAGATTGTTACTCCTAATCGTTTTTGATCAATGATCTAGCTACCGAATGCAGATGCCAGGTTTGGGGGTAATTCAAATTCAGCCAGCACTCGCGCGCGGGCACCTGCCGACATTTTTCGGGCCGTTTTAGTGACAATTCGCTCAAGGGCTTCTGGCGTCTTGTCAGCCGCGAAGGGATGGAAATACCACCGGAGAAACGTGAAACAAGCCACATCTTCCAATGCCTGAACTTCAGCATCTCTCTTGATGCCGATTTTGCGCAGCATGGCGCTGACGCGTTCGATATCTGCAGAGGCATAACCTGCATTTGCCATTATTTCACCCACCCGTCCGGCATGAAACAAGGCAAGGTCAGCGCGCCACTTCAAATATCCTTCCCGGCCCTCGGGGTATGCATTGCGTGGGGATGTCCAGCGTTCGATATGTTGACCGCGTGCCGCGATCTGCAGTGTTTCCGAGGCGTCCGGATAGAGTCTGGAAAGCTCTTCGCTCATCCTTTCGCCATAAAGAAGGGCTGCCGGTTTGCCTTCGCTATGGTCTAGGTCTGCACTATTGGCGGCATCGATGGCGGCAAGTGTATCGACAAGTCGGGCCATAAATATGTTCCTCAGCTGCGTAAGATTGTCGTTTCACTAGCGCCGAACAGACGACAATGAACTCGCAATCCTATCCGGATGCCGCAAGTATTGTCTCAAGCGAACGAATGATCCAGCACATATAAGCTTCGTCATAGCCGGAGTCATTTTCCAGCACGCTGAGATAGGCCGCCACGCGTCCGGATTTCATATCCACCATCAGGAACTGGCCACCATAACCCGCATGGCCCAGCCATCTGCCATTCGTCATGACATGGTTGCTATAGCGCATCCAGGGCCGTGTTGGGCTTAGCTGCGGTGCCGGGCGGCTGAGGGTTAAGGCGGTGAATTGGGCCGCGCCGACCACGCCACCTGACACGCCTTGCCCGCCGCGTGCCAACAGCAGCCCAAATCGGGCCAGATCCCTTGCGCCAAGGCAACCACCGCCGGAAAACGCCGGATGACCTTCCGGGCTGAGGCTGATGTGAAAACTGCCTTCGTAACCGGCGGCATCCACGATGGCTTCGATATGTCGCGACAATGGGATCGGGCTGACCGAGGCTGCGATCAAAGTCAGGATATCGGTATTGGCGGATTTGTAATCTGCAAAGCCGGTCTTGTTTGCCGGATCGCTGCCGGTCAGTCCTGCCGCAAAATCCTTCAGCGATATTTCCGGCCTGTCCCCATCCGGCAACCGCCAGCCAAGCGCCTCTTCCTCGGTGTAACAGTCTGCGTCGGGGTTGTCGTAATCTTCGCTAAAATCATTCGCCACATCCATGTCGAGAAGCTGACCTACCCTCGCAGCGGCATAGGCCGTTCCTATCCAGGGTAGGTATTCAGCCACGGTATGATCTGGTTGGACAAGGCCCTCACTGATCAGCTGACCCATAATCAGGTGAATATGCATTTTGGTGACCGATTGAATCGAATGGGGCAGGTTTGGGCCAAAATCCTTCGCATGGCTTTCGAACAGAATTCGACCGTTATCTGCAACAACCAGTGCCGAAAACTCCTTGCCTTTGGTTATTTTTGAACGCGCCACACGCTGGCGGATGAATTCATCGGGTTCATGGGATAATTTCAGCACCCGGCGTGAACGCATCATAAGGCAGCGGCGAAAGATCAGATGCGCATTGTGAAACCCGGCCCGGCGGTTCCTGGGTTGGTTCCACCCCTGTTTGTTATCGTCGCCGACCGTCAGATCGGGGTTGGGGTAACTTTCCGGATCGGTCATTGTCCCACCTTCGGAACCTGGGCCAGAACATCCACTGCCCAGAGGCCGTCTTCGCAGAC
>JAOUMG010000463.1 GCA_029881635.1 Paracoccaceae bacterium
CCCACATCACGGGCAGAAGAAATCCCGCTCGAAGCTTTCTGCAGGCTCGCCACATTGCTAAAGCGGACCTGATTTGCGCCAAACCACAGCAACGCAATCGAGTTTCCACAGCGAAATCCCGATAGCCCAGATCAGATTACTAACTTTTAAGACGCGCAGATGTCTTGCCTGCCTTGGCGTTCATATCGCCCACGGTTTCAGGCAGTACGAACGCGGCTTTGCACCTTATTCGGCTGCGTCCGGCGTGGGATCCGTCGAAGGGACCGATGTGCTTTCAGCGCTGGCCTTGGGCTTGCGCGGTCCGCGTGGGGCGCGCGGTTTTTTAGCTGGTGCATCCGACAGAGGCGCAGTCATCTCAGTGTCCTGCGGAATAGACGGCATCATGGGGGCGGACACCGGCACTTCAGCAAGGCCGCGCTGGCGCATTTCCGGCGTTTCCACCAACCCCGGCCCGTCGTCCGCGTCATCTCTGCGCTCGACGCCGGCCTGCAACCTGTCGGGCCTGCCACGGTCGTTGCGATCATCGTTGCGTTTGTTCGGATTCGTATTCCGTTCGCTGCCGCCACCCTGACCGCTACCGCCGTTTTGGGCGCCATTCGAATTCTGATTACCATTCGCACTCTGTGCGTTGCCATTTTGCTGGCCGCCATCTCCTTGGTTCTGGCGAGCCTCATGCTGGTTCTGGCGTGCTTCTTGTTCGCGGTTCATTTCTCGCTGAGCCTCGCCCAGCATTCTTGTGTAATGCTCTGCGTGCTGCAAAAAATTCTGTTCGGCGACGCGGTCGTTGGAAAGTTGCGCGTCGCGCGCAAGCATCAGGTATTTATCGATAATTTGCTGCGGTGTTCCGCGCACTTTACCTTCGGGTCCGGAACTGTCGAACACGCGATTGACAATGTTGCCAAGCGGCCGCTGCCGGTTGTTCGATTTCGAACGCGAACGGGATTTAGATGATCTCATGTGTTTTCGTTTTGTCCGAGCCTGTTGGCTATAAGCTGTCTTGCCTCTTCCTACAATCAATACCGATGCAATTCGGTGCAGATCGACAAACGTGTCTTGAAAGGCGAGACGGTCTGGGCGGCCCCTAACGGTCCACCCATCACACCCCCTGTATGCACGATGATTTCGATTGAGCAAGAAGAAAGTGGCAAAATTTCCAGAAAATCACTCTTTTTTTGCGTTGTGGGGATATTTGACCCCAGATGTATCAATGCGCGGCGACGACGACCCTGTCACGGCCATCTAAGTCAGGAAAGACTGTGGTTTGCGTGAAACCAGCTGCGCGAAAATACCCTGTCACAGCCGCGCCTTGGGCGGGCCCAATCTCCATCACGACCCGGCCCTCCGGGGCCAGGAAGTCACCGACCCTATCGGCGATACGCCGGTAGGCTGAAAGGCCATCACCACCCGGGGATAGGGCCATATGCGGCTCCCAATTCTGAACCTCTGGGGCCAGATCTGCCATCTCATCCGCCGTAATATAAGGGGGATTTGACACGATAAGGTCAAAAGAGCCCTCGACACGGTCAAACCAATCAGAGATCGCAAAACCGGCCTGTGCATCCAAGCCTAGCGCCGCGGCATTGAACTGGGCGACGGAAATCGCGGCGGCTGATAAATCGGTTCCCAAACCGCTGGCACCGGGGTTTTCGGCCAAAAGCGTCAGCAGGATGCAACCCGTACCGGTACCAAGATCAAGCACCCGGCTGAACGGTTTTCGCAATGCGATTTCAATCAGGCATTCCGTTTCCGGGCGCGGGTCAAGCGTATCTTCGGTTACCCGGAACTGCCTTCCCCAGAACATCCGCTTACCAATGATCTGGCTCACCGGGCGATGCGCTGTTCTGGCGACAATGTCAGCCTCATACTGGCATTGTTGCGCATGGCTCAACCGGGTATCGGCGTGCAGCAAAAGCCATTCTGAGGATGCGTCCATTACATGGGCCAACAGGCGACGGGCATCATTGGCCGCATTGCTGACCCCGGCAGTTTTCAACTGCATTACCGCTGACCGCAGGGCTTCGGCCACTGTCATATATTCATCGCCGCAAGTTTTTCGGCCTGATCATGTGCTGTCAGTGCGTCGGTTATTTCAACCAGATCGCCTTGCAGAATTGCGTCCAGCCGGTAAAGGGTCAGGTTAATCCGGTGGTCGGTCATCCTGCCTTGAGGAAAGTTGTAGGTGCGAATTCGTTCCGAACGATCGCCTGATCCCACCTGTGACTTGCGGTCAGCTGCACGAGCATCATCCGCACGGGTGCGTTCCATATCAAAGAGGCGCGCGCGCAAAACGGCCATGGCATTCGCCCGGTTCTGGTGTTGTGACTTTTCCGAAGATGTCACCACAATTCCGGTGGGTATGTGGGTGATGCGGACAGCGGAATCGGTCGTGTTCACATGCTGCCCTCCGGCGCCTGAGGCGCGCATCGTGTCAATGCGAATATCGGTTGCTGGAATTTCGATGTCGACGTCTTCGGCTTCGGGAAGGACAGCGACGGTTGCCGCCGATGTGTGAATGCGCCCGCCACTTTCGGTTTCTGGCACCCGTTGCACCCGGTGGACGCCGGATTCGTATTTGAGGCGGGCAAAGACGCCCTCGCCCTCAATTCTTGCGGTTGCTTCCTTAACACCGCCAAGTTCGGTTTCCGACAATTCGAGCAGTTGGAATTTCCAACCCTGCTGCTCTGCGTGTTTTTGATACATGCGCAAAAGCAACGCTGCAAAAAGCGCAGCCTCTTCGCCGCCTGTACCTGGACGTATCTCGATGATCGCGGGACGGGCATCCGCGGCATCCTTTGGCAGCAATGCCAACATCAGCCGCGATTCCATCGTCGCAATGTTTTCGCGCAGTTGCGGAACTTCTTCTTCGGCCAATGCCCGCATTTCCGGGTCCTGCAACATCGCCTCTGCATCGCTCAGATCATTAAGCGCCTGTTTATAAGCCTCGATTTCGTCCGTAACC
>JAOUMG010000464.1 GCA_029881635.1 Paracoccaceae bacterium
AACTATCAGGACCTGCAAACTCTGGGCCGTCACAACGTCGACTACGCGATCTTCGGCACCTCGAAAGAGGAAACCGTGATGCGCGCCATCCGCAACGGTCTCTGGAATGCCGGGGTTCCCATCGAATGCTCCAAAGGCGAAGCCGAAGTTGGCCAAGAAGAGGTCAACGCGAAATACTCCGACGCGCTCGACACCTGCGACATGCATGCAATCATCAAGAACGGCGTCAAGGAAATCTGCCACGCCCATAACCATGCCGCGACATTCATGGCCAAATACAGCCACGAACGTGCCGGCTCATCGAGCCATATCCACCAATCACTCTGGAAAGGTGGCAAACCCGCTTTCCGGGACGAGAAGGATCCGGCTGGCATGTCGGACCTGATGAAGCATTACATCGCTGGCCAATTGACCCATGCGCGTGAATTCACTGCGCTGCTTGCCCCCTATGTCAACAGCTACAAACGTTTCGTTGTGGGCATGTTTGCCCCCACAAAAGCGGTCTGGTCGCTGGATAACCGAACCGCCGGTTTCCGGGTTTGCGGCGAAGGCACCAAAGCCATCCGCGTGGAATGCCGGATCGGTGGCGCTGACCTCAATCCCTATCTCGCCTGCGCCGGATTGCTGGCTGCGGGGTTGGCCGGTATTGAACAGAAACTGGCGCTTGAACCCGCCGTCAGTGGCGATATTTATCACGCTGGCGATGTACGCGAAATCCCAAAGACTTTAGGCGAAGCGGCTGATCTGATGAACGGGTCCAAGATGCTGCGTTCCGCCTTTGGCGATGACGTGGTCGATCATTACACCCGCGCAGCCCGCTGGGAGATTGAAGAACAGAACCGGGTCGTGACAGACTGGGAAGTGAAACGTGGATTTGAGCGTCTCTAGGGGCGCGAAGCCCGCGCATTGAGGCAAATGAGGACAAAATGACCAAGATGATCCAATGTATCTCGCCCGTGGATGGGCGGGTCTATGCCGAACGCCCGGCACTGACACTGGCAGAAGCAGAAGCGGTGGTGGCGCGCGCCAAGGCAGCGCAGTTCGATTGGGCCGAACGCCCGCTGGCGGACCGCATTGCGCTGGTCAAGGCGGGTATTGCCGCGCTGAACGGTATGAAGGACCGGGTTGTCGAAGAGCTTGCTTGGCAGATGGGTCGCCCTACCCGCTATGGTGGCGAATTTGGCGGCGTCAATGACCGTACCAACTACATGTCCGACATTGCCGCGGCCACGCTTGCGCCGATGGTTGTCGAGGCCTCGGATCAGTTCGAACGCCGGATTGAACGTGAACCTTTTGGTGTCGTTTTCGTCGTTGCGCCCTGGAACTACCCTTACATGACGGCGATCAACACCATTGTTCCAGCGCTCATCGCCGGAAACACTGTGGTGTTGAAACATGCCAGCCAGACATTGCTTGTAGGCGAACGCCTCGCCGAAGCGTTTCATGCCGGCGGCGTGCCGACGGATGTTTTCCAGAATGTCGTTCTTTCCCACGATGTGACCGAAGCCCTGATTGGCCAACGCGCCTTTGGCTTTGTCAATTTCACCGGCTCCGTCGGCGGTGGTTCGGCCATCGAAAAGGCCGCTGCGGGTACGTTTACGGCAACCGGCCTTGAACTTGGCGGCAAGGATCCCGGCTATGTCATGGATGACGCTGATCTGGACGCTGCAGTTGACAGTCTGATGGACGGCGCGATGTACAATGCGGGGCAGTGTTGTTGCGGGATCGAACGGATCTATGTTCACGAAAGCCTTTATGACGAATTTGTCAAAAAGGCCGTCAAATGGGTGAGCGGGCTGAAACTGGGCAATCCGTTTGAGGCGGAAACAACCATCGGGCCAATGGCCAACCGGCGATTTGCCGATACGATCCGCAGCCAGATCGCCGACGCAATCGCCGAAGGGGCGAAACCCCTTGTCGATCCTGCGCTTTTTCCAGCCGATGACGGCGGGGCCTATCTCGCCCCGCAAATCCTGGTCGGTGTGAATCATGAAATGCGGGTGATGCGCGAAGAAAGCTTTGGACCCGTCGTGGGCATCATGCCGGTTGCCAATGACGAAGAGGCCATCGCCATGATGAACGATTGCGACTATGGGCTGACGGCTTCGCTCTGGACCAAAGACGCCGCGCGCGCAGCACGGATCGGACGCCGGGTTGATACCGGCACGGTCTTTATGAACCGTTGCGACTATCTTGACCCGGCACTTTGCTGGACGGGTTGCAAGGATACTGGCCGCGGTGCCGCCCTTTCGTCGTTAGGTTTCATGTCTGTAACCCGACCCAAATCCTACCATCTCAAAAAGGTGACAAAATGATCGCTTCCGTCAACTGGTCCTACCCTACCGCAGTCAAATTCGGGGCCGGGCGCATCAAGGAACTTGCCGATCACTGCAAGGCGGTCGGCATGAAAAAGCCACTGCTCGTGACCGACAAGGCTTTGGCCTCCCTGCCAATCACTGCGCAGGCGCTCGCCATTCTCGATGGCGCGGGTCTGGGTCACGCGGTGTTTTCCGAAGTTGATCCAAACCCGAATGAAATGAACATGGCCGATGGTATCAAAGCCTATCGCGCGGGTGGTCATGATGGTGTTGTCTGCTTTGGGGGCGGTTCCGCGCTTGACCTTGGCAAGATGATTGCACTGATGATCGACCAGACCATTTCAGTCTGGGATCTTGAGGATGTCGGTGATTGGTGGACACGCGCCAATGCTTCGAAGATCGCCCCGATCATTGCCGTCCCGACAACTGCTGGCACAGGGTCAGAGGTCGGGCGCGCGGGTGTGCTGACCAATTCCGCCACCCATAAGAAAAAGATCATCTTTCATCCCAAACTCCTGCCCGCAGTTACAATCTGCGACCCCGAACTGACGGTCGGCATGCCGAAATTTATCACTGCCGGCACCGGCATGGATGCGCTGGCGCATTGTCTTGAGGCCTATTGCAGTCCCTTCTACCA
>JAOUMG010000465.1 GCA_029881635.1 Paracoccaceae bacterium
AACTGCGCCCGAAACTGCCTGACAATCTGCTGCTGCGCCGTGTCATCATCAATGACCTGATCCTTGCCCAAAGAAACACCGAGGCACTTGAAGAGATCGAGTCTGCGATACTGATCGCACCGCAAGACCGGGCACTTTTCGCCCAAAAACTGTCGATATTTGCAGCCCTTGGCGATGACGTCGCGGTTGAGGCCGGATTACGCGATATGGTCGTCCGGTTTCCCGACGCCCCGGAAATGAAAGTGGCCTTGGTCCGCTGGTATGTATCGCGAAAAGAGTTGGACAAGGCTGAGGCGCAGCTTCGCAGCCAAATCAACGACGCATCTGCCGATGTGACACCGGTGCTCGAACTGGTCAGGTTTCTGGCAGAACACCGGGGTCCGAATATCGCCGTCAATGAACTGGAACGGCAGATTCAGTCAGAGAACCCGAATCCCGTCTACCGCTCTGCCCGGGCCAATTTCCTTTTTGATCTGGGGCGGCGCGAAGAATCCATTGCTGAGATGGAAGATATTCTGAAAACGGCACCGACGTCGCAGGAAACACGCCGCATCAAAGTAGGGTTGGCGCGGATGCACACGGTGGCAGGCAATCTTGTCGCTGCCCGTGCGCTGGTCGAGGAAATACTGTCGGAAGATTCCGGCGAGGTTGAATCGCTGAAACTGAAAGCCGGCTGGTTGATCCTTGCGGATGAAGTGGGCGAAGCGATTTCGATTTTGCGTACTGCCCTTGACCAGAACCCGCGCGACGCTTCTGTTATGACCCTGATGGCGCAGGCCTATGAACGGGACGGCAATCGCGACCTCATGCGTGATATGCTTTCGCTGGCTGTCGAAGCTTCAAACCGTGCCCCGCAAGAATCACTCCGTTATGCGCAGTTGCTGGCATCCGAGGGCAAATTTATCCCTGCAGAGACGGCGCTGATCAACGCCCTGAGGATTGCACCGGGCAATGTCTCCCTGTTGATTCCTCTGGGGCAGATTTACCTGCATGTGAAAGACTGGCCGCGCGCGACCACTGTCGTTGAGGCCCTTGAAAAAATCGACGGCGTTCCTGCGGCCACCGTCATCGAAATGCGCGCTGCTATCCTTGCCGGGCGCGAACAGACCGATGATGCAATTGGCTATCTTGAGGGAATCGCCGAGCAAGGCGCCGGAGGCTTGGCGGTAAAAACCGCCATTGTCAGGACACATCTGGCCAATAACGAATATGACAAAGCTCTGGCCTATTCGTCGCGGCTGCTGGCTGAAAACCCCGACGATCCAACGGTCCGCTTCATTGATGCATCGGTTCGGTCGCTGGCGGGCGATACAACGTCTGCCGAAGCCGCTTACAGGGCGCTGCTGGAAGAAGACCAGACACAGTTACCGGTCTGGATGGCGCTTTTCCGGCTGGTTGCTTCGGTTCCCGAACGCACATCCGAGGTTGCAAACCTCGTCGATCAGGCATTGGCCGCATTACCGGGTTCGGGCGAATTGCTATGGGCCAAGGCCGGACTTCTGGAGCGTGTCGGTGACATCGACGGAGCTATCGCCATTTACGAAGATCTCTACCGGGAAAACAGCGCAAACCCCATCGTTGCCAACAACTTGGCAAGCCTGCTGTCGAACCATCGAACGGATACCGACAGCCTCGCGCGGGCCGAGGTTTACGCCAGGCGGCTTCGTGGAAGCGCTGTACCTGCCTATCAGGACACCTATGGCTGGATCGCCTATCTTCGCGGCAACTACCAGGAGGCCTTGGGAGAGCTGGAAAAAGCGGCGGCCGGCCTGCCAGAAGACGCGACCATCCAGTATCATCTGGCAATGACATACATCGCGCTCGACCGGAAATCCGAGGGTCTGGAACGGCTTGGCCTTGCAGCATCTGAGCTGGAAACAGGCGATACCGGCGTACTGGCCGAGGCAATTCGTAACCAGATAACCCAACTTGAGGCTGAAGGCACAACGACAGAGAATTAACTCTGCTGCCTGACACAGTGTTGCGGAGCGGGCACTTTTATTGCCGTGAACCCTTAAAATCATGTAAAAATATTCACATAAGAATTTGATTCCGGCGCGGTGTGGCCTATCGTTACAACGATTCGAATTTGATTGGGTGTCCTAAAATGTTCAGAACCTTGTTTGGCCTTGTACTGGCTCTCATTATCGTTCCTGCCGCTTGGGCCCAAAGTTCGTACCGAATTCAGCCGGGCGATTTGCTTCAGATGGAAGTGCTCGAAGACCCGAGCCTCAACCGCAGCCTGCTTGTTCTGCCGGATGGCAGCGTCAGTCTGCCGTTGGTGGGTTCGGTCAAGGCGTCAGGCAAAAGCATCGACGGTTTGCGTAGCGCGATTTCTTCGTCTCTGGCCTCAAATTTTGCATCAGCTCCAACTGTCTACCTTTCGGTTGGTCAGTTGAATGCCACCACCTCGGCGGTCGATAATGCCTTCGCACAGGCAGCCGCCGCGCGGGTCACCGGCACGATATCCATCTATGCGCTGGGCGAAGTGACCAATCAGGGCGCGATTGCAGTTGAGCCGGGCATCACCCTGCTGCAGTTCCTGTCCGCATCCGGTGGTCTGACGCAGTTCGCGGCGACCAAGCGCATCCAACTGCGCCGTCACAATCACAAGACCGGACAAGAAACCGTTTATCACTACAACTACAAAGCCGTGCAAAACGGTGCTAGTGCTCCGATGATCGTGCTACAGGCAGGTGATGTGATCGTCGTACCGGAGCGTAAACTCTTCGAATAGAGGCGGATTAAGTGTGGGGACGAGCATAAACAAGATCGCGGCAATCGCGGCATTTACAACTCTCTTGCCAACTGTTGCGCTCCCTCAGGCGGGGGCTGGACTACAAGGCGGATACGTAATTGATCTTGACGTCAGCACATCGCTGACGTTTGATGACAATTTTTCACTGGTTCCGAACAGTCCCGGCACCACGAAGATTTTTGACAACAAGTTCACT
>JAOUMG010000021.1 GCA_029881635.1 Paracoccaceae bacterium
CAGCCGCGCATAACCACGCAATACCTCAACCCCGAGCCCTTCATAACGCTCGACACTGTCATGCGGTTCGATCTTCGCAATAACCGCATGGATACGCTCAAAGATCTTCTTGAATGAGAATTCAGGTGTAGAGGTATTGAGTCCGTAATGATCAGCGTGGCGCATTTTCTGGGCCAGTTTTGCGCTGGCGATCAGTGCTTTGGACGGAACGCAGCCGTAGTTCAGGCAATCGCCGCCCATCTTGTGGGTTTCAATCAGCGTGACCTTGGCTTTGACCGCGGCGGCGATGTAGGACGAAACCAACCCGGCGGCCCCGGCCCCTATTACAATCAGGTTGCGATCGAATTTTGCAGGTCGTTCCCAACGGGCATAAACACGCCGACGCTTGATCGCCCCGATGCCCAGTTTCGCAATCCATGGAAAGACCCCGAGTAATGCGAATGATATGATCAGTGGCAACGATAGGATGCCGGAAATCCCCTCAAGCTGGGCCAACTGTGTGCCGGCATTTACATAGACGGCCGTCCCGGCAAGCATGCCAATCTGGCTGACGCAGTAAAATACCCATGCCTTGATCGGCGTCAGACCCATCAGCAGGTTCACGGCAAAGAACGGAACTGCAGGAATCAGTCGCAGCGTGAAAAGGTAAAACCCGCCATCACGGGCAATCCCGTCATTGATGCTGCTGATGCGCGATCCGAACCGTTCCTGAACCCAATCGCGCAAAAAATAGCGCGCCGCCAGAAAGGCAATGGTTGCCCCAATCGAAGAGGCGAATGAAACCAGAAAAAGCCCCCAGCCAAAGCCAAACAAGGCCCCGGCGGCCAGGGTCATCCATACTGCCAGCGGTAGGGAAAGTGCCGTGACCGCTACATAGGCAACGAAAAAGATCAACGCGGTGAGAATGGGCCGAGCAGTGCGCTGATCATCGATCTCAGAAAGCTGCGCACGCAGCATATCGATATCGACCGGATGCTTGATCAGGTAAATAATCACCGCCGCTACAGCAATGGCGACGACGGCAAATCCGATTGGCTTTTTCATGCGCGTTGTTCCGTGCGCATGGTATTGTCCTTCAGGTCCCGCGACCTGTCGCAGGTGTTCATCTCGCTCGTCATTGGCTTCCCGTTCCTCATCCCAGCCCATCTGTACCAAGTCGATGGCCCGCGCCAAGTGCGTTACAACGATGTCCGCATCTCGTGATCACGCTGCAATCTATTAATTCGACTGGCCAGGCCGTTTGCGGGCAAATTTTAGGGCGCCCAAGTCATTGGGCGCCCTTTTGCAACATGGTGCGACGATCAGTTTAGCAAAATTGCGCGAATTTGCCCGGCGCGGTTTCTGTTGTCGCTGAAAAGGATGGCTTCGATTGCATTGACCTGGGCGGAGGTCAGGTTGTCAAAGTTACCGTTTGGAACAATGCGTTCGGCTTCTGCTTTCGATGTTTCGGGCAGCACGTCTGCGGGTGTTGACATGGCCATGACGGATCCTGCTGTGACGGCAATCAGGCTTGCGACTGCTAGAATGTGTTTCATGATGTTTCCTTTTGGTGGGTTGTTTGTCGATTTCGGGATCTCTTTCCCCGTGATCCCAATCTGGGGTCACACAGTTGAAAATGAAAATCACAGTCGGATCGCGGAAAATCACACCGATTTGTCGCGCCGAGGGCTTGAATTTCTGGTTGGCGCATGTTCGGGCTAATGCACTGGAAAATAAGAGTGAAACAGGTTTCAGAGGTTCACAAACCCGTTCATTTTCTCACAAGATTTCCGAAAATGGGGATATGCAGACAGGTTGTGCATCCCTGCACATGAATTTACACGCAACCTATGCTTTGCTTTGCATCTTTTCGGGTGGCCATTGCATCTGGGACCGTTGGAAATGATGTTGAATGCGGCTTCTGACGAGCCAATCAGCTGTATAGAGGGCGACCATGTCTGCGTTTGACCAAAAACCCCCGGCAATTCCATCGGCAGAACTGGAAGCGCTGGCTTTTTCGCTCTACGGTCTTCGCGGTAAGGCGCAGCCACTGGTATCTGAACGCGATCAGAATGCGAAGCTTGATACAGACGGCGAAAGTTATGTTCTGAAACTTGCCAATCCATCTGAAGATCCGGCCCAAATTGACCTTCAGAACGCCGCTTTGCTGCATCTGGAGAGAGCCGGCATCGAAGGTTTGCCCCGCCTGATCCGAACGGTTGAAGGTGCTGAAACAGGCACGACACAGGTTGACGGCAGGCCTTGCACAGTCAGATGCGTCAGTTGGCTTGATGGTCAGTTATTCAGCCAGGCGCCACGCAGCAAGGCGCAACTGACCAATCTGGGTGCATTCATGGGGCGGCTTACGCGCGGGCTTAAGGGGTTTGGCCATACTGCCGCCCATCGGGCCGATTTCCTTTGGGCGATGGATGAGGTTGGCGCGCTGCGCTGCTTTGCCGCCGATATTGCCGATGCTGACTGCCGGCGTCAGGTTACCGCGTTATTTGATCGGTATAATGACCGGATCAAGCCGATCTTGCCTGAATTGCGTGGATCCGTCCTGCATCAGGATGGCAATGACAACAATATTATAGTTGATCCGGAGGCGCCCGAGCGGATCTGCGGCCTGATCGATTTTGGCGATATGTGTTTTGGCCGCACGATAAATGAACTGGCCATCACTTTGGCCTATGCGCTGCTGGATGCACCTGACCTCTACACCACCGCACGCGCCGTAATTGCGGGATATGTGTCCGAATTCCCCATCGAAGAGCGCGAGGCGGATGTGCTTTATGATCTGATGCGCATGCGGCTGGTGGCCAGCATCTGCGTTTCATCCCGCCAGTCCAAACGGCACCCGGATAACAGTTATCTGCTGGTATCGCAGGTGCCGGCTGTCGATTTGCTTGGCCGGCTTGATCAGATTGATCCGGAATTCATGGTTTCGTTATGTCGCTGCGCCGCAGGGTTTCCGGCGACCCGCGGAGAGGCGGCTGTCAGAAAGTATCTGCAAGATGCCCCAACATCCCAGATGTTCCAAGCGCCGCTTGACCGGTCCGCCCGGCTCGCGGTTTTGACAGATGGCACCCATGAAGGGATGCCCGCGTTTTCCGACAGGGCCTTTGATGCGTGGTTTGTCAGGCAGCGGCCTGCAAAGCTGCCGGAAAATGTCGCCTTTTACGGGCTTGGGCCCTATGGCGAGGCGCGTTCAGTCTATGCAACTGATCAGTTCGCCGATGCCGCCAGCCCGGAACGGCGGACGCGCCACCTTGGCATCGACGTATTTGCGCCGGCCATGACGCCGGTTCATGCTCCCTTGGCAGGAAAAGTTGCCTTTGTTGCCTACAATGCCGACCCGCTGGATTATGGAAATACCCTGATCCTTGAACATGAAACCACATGCGGTGTCAGGTTCTGGACCCTTTACGGCCATCTCGCCGGTACATTGCCCAAATTGATGAAGGTCGGTCAGTCCGTTGGTGCCGGTGATCTGATTGCCCATCTTGGCGATTGGCCGGAAAATGGCGGCTGGGCGCCACATCTGCACTTTCAGGTGATGACCGATCTACTGTCGCAGCATCAGGGCAACTTCTTTGGGGTGGGGCATGACAGCCTTTGGGATGTATGGTCTGGCATATGTATCGACCCCAATCTGATCCTGCGGCTGGCACCGGAAAGCTTCACAGTAGATCCTAGTTCACCGGAAAAACTGCTGGCCAGGCGCGCGCGGTCAATCGGTCCGTCGTTATCCATATCTTATGCCGAAAAGCTGAAGATCGTCCGGGGCATCGGACCATATCTGATCGATCATACTGGCCGCAAATTTCTGGATGCGGTGAACAACATCACCCATGTTGGCCATTGCCACCCCCATGTGGTTGACGCCATGGCACGTCAGGCCAGGATTTTGAACACCAATACCCGTTATCTGAACGACCTGATGCTCGACTATTCCGCGCGGTTGACGGCAAAACTGCCGGAACCGCTTTCAGTCGCGTATTTCGTCAATTCCGGCACCGAAGCTAACGAATTGGCGTTGCGCATCGCCCGCAGCGCGACGGGCAAAAAATCGACCATCGTGCTTGACTGGGCCTATCACGGAAATTCCAGTGGGATGGTTGATATCAGCCCATACAAGTTCAAACGCAAAGGCGGCTATCCTCAACCGGAGTTTGTCGAGATTGCCGATTTTCCTGACCCTTACCGCGGTACGCACAGGGGTATGTCGGAAGATGCCGGGTTAGCCTACGTAGCAGATGTTCAGCGTAAAATAGAGACTATTTCAGCCAAAACCGGCGATGGGCGGGCAGCGTTCATCGCGGAATCGATTTCGGGCGTCGGCGGGCAAGTGATTTATCCGGACGGGTATCTTAAGGCTGCTTACGCCCATATCCGCGCGGCGGGCGGGGTTTGTATCGCAGACGAAGTTCAATGTGGCTTCGGCCGGGTCGGATCGCATTTCTGGGGGTTTGAATTGCAGGGGGTCGTCCCGGACATCGTTGTCATGGGCAAACCAATCGGCAATGGCCATCCTTTGGCGGCGGTTGTTACAACACCCGAACTCGCTGCCAGCTTTGCCAATGGCATGGAATATTTCAATTCCTTTGGGGGCAATCCGGTTTCCATGGCGATCGGAATGGCCGTTCTGGACGTAGTTGAGAATGAAGGCCTGCAGGAGGCTGCGCTTGAAACCGGGCAATACCTGTTGGAACGCTTTGCCGATATGAAAACCCGACATGCGCTGATCGGAGATGTTCGGGGCAAAGGTCTGTTTCTGGGTATCGAACTTGTAGAAGATCACCAAAGCCTGACGCCCGCAACGTCGCAAGCTGGGTTTGTGGTCAATCATATCCGTCAGCAGGGTGTTTTGGCCTCAACCGATGGCCCCATGGACAATGTCCTGAAGTTCAAGCCGCCTATGGTATTTGGACGCGCCGAGGCCGACATTCTTTGCACGGCACTTGAGCAGGCTTTCGGTGATCTCGGTCGCAAAGTTTGAGAAAGCGTAGCGCATCCCCAAAGCTGGAACTGAATTAGCCTACCCGTCGTCGTGGGTCAGAAATGGCGCCGGGCCCGAACCGTTTGCGCAGGATCTGCAGCAAATGGCGGTGCATCGACCGGTGGCGATTGCGAATATGCATTCCGGCAAATATCGGCTGCGGGATTGGCGGCGCCCCAACCACCATCTTGCAGGTGCCCACCTGCACCAATTCCTGCGCTGATTGCCGCAGGACGTAAGCTGTTCCACCCAGTGATCCGATCAACGCGACCATGGCAGCGTTCTGTCCAATCGACAGGCTTGCTGTCGCAAGGTCCGGATGCAGCGCCGCATGTATATGGGGAATAGCGTCGGAATAATGCGGCATAATGTAGGTGTCGCGACTTACTTCGGACAGGCGATCTGTCTCAGTTGAAACCATGAGGTATGTGATTTCACCGAGCGTTTCGAAATAAAGATCCGCATGATAGCGCGGAGAAAAGAGAATCGCGAAATCCTCCACGCCGGTTGTCAGGTCAGCGCTCATCTGCGCGGAATAATCGGCCTCAAAGAAAAACGCGGTATCTGGCAGGGCCGCGCGGAAATCACGGATCAGTTCGCTGAAATGGATGCCGACCAGATCATGCTGAATGCCAATCCGCATGGTCACAACGCCAGCGCCGGGATCGCCCAGCGCATGACGTGCTTCGGTCCAGCCATGTAGCAGGGAGCGTGCATGGGGCGCAAAGCGCAAACCGTCTGTGGTCAGCTGTGTGCCCGCCCTTGAACGAATGAACAATCGTCGCCCAAGAACGTTTTCGAGCGCTTTGATGCGACCGGAAATGGTCGATTGAGTTACCCGCAACCGATCTGCCGTGCGGTTGAAGCTGCGCGTTTCACAAAGGTCGAGAAAGGTTTCAATAAGGTCGATCTGCATGACGGTCTCTAATCGGTGTTACCGATTAATAATCATGCGATGATCGAATTGAAAGTGAAAGATTTTGCGTGGATAATCCGCACGAGAAACCAGCGGGGATATGACATGAGCGGGATACCGACAACGGCACGGGTGGTCATCATTGGCGGCGGGGCGGTTGGCGTATCGTCACTTTATCATCTGGCCAAGGCAGGCTGGACCGATTGTGTTCTTCTTGAGAAAAACGAACTGACCGCCGGGTCGACCTGGCATGCGGCGGGCAACGTGCCGACGTTTTCGACCTCGTGGTCAATCATGAACATGCAGCGCTACTCGACCGAGCTTTACGCGCGCCTCGGCGCCGAGGTCGACTATCCGATGAACTACCATGTCACCGGATCGGTCCGGCTGGCGCATTCGAAGGAACGGATGCAGGAATTCCAGCGCGCCAAGGGCATGGGCCTCTATCAGGGCCTGAATCTCGAGGTGTTGGGGGTCGATGAGATCAAGGGCAAGTATCCGTTCATCGAAACTCACGATCTGGCCGGTGCTCTCTATGACCCGGCCGACGGCGATATCGACCCCGCGCAGTTGACGCAGGCGCTGGCCAAGGGCGCGCGCGAGATGGGCGCCAAGATCCTGCGCTTCACGCCTGCGACCGGGGTCAGCCGCGAAAACGGCGAGTGGATCGTGCACACCGAAAAGGGCGATATCCGCTGCGAATACGTGGTCAATGCTGCGGGCTACTACGCCCAGAAGGTTGGCGAGTGGTTCAAGCCCTATGGCGGGCGCACCGTCCCGATGATGGTGATGAGCCACCAATACGTTCTGACCGAGCAGGTGCCGGAGATCGAGGCATGGTCCAAGGAAGTCGGCCACAAGCTGCCGCTTCTTCGCGATGTGGACGTGTCCTATTACCTGCGGCAGGAAAAGAACGGCTTCAACATCGGCCCCTATGAACCGAACTGCAAGGCGCATTGGGTCAATCCGTCCGACCCGATGCCGGACGATTTCTCGTTCCAGCTTTACCCCGACGACCTGGACCGGATCGAGGAGATCGTCGCGGATGCGATGGAACGGGTGCCGCTCGCCGGTACGGCCGGTATCAGCCGCATCATCAACGGGCCAATCCCTTACGCGCCTGATGGCAACCCGTTGATCGGCCCAATGCCCGGCGTACCGAACGCGTTCGAGGCCTGCGTCTTCACCTTCGGCATCGCCCAGGGCGGCGGCGCGGGCAAGGTGCTGGCCGAATGGATCACCGAAGGCTGCACCGAATGGGACATGTGGTCCTGCGATCCGCGCCGCTACACCGATTATACCGACCGCGAGTATTGCATCGAAAAGGGCAAGGAAGTGTACGGCAATGAATATGCCATGCATTTCCCCTGGCACCGCTGGCCCGCCGCGCCCGACCGCAAGGTTTCCGCCGTCCATGACAAGGTCAAGGAACTCGGCGGCCAGATGGGAGCCTATAACGGCTGGGAACGCGCCAACTGGTTTGCCAAGCCGGGCGACGATACGTCCGAAGAGGCGACCCATACCTGGGGTCGTTCGGGCCCCTGGGAACAGCGGATCAAGGAAGAATGCGAGGCGGTGCGTGACAGCGTCGGCGTCCTGAACCTGCCGGGCTTCTCGCGCTTCTGGGTGCAGGGCGAGGGGTCCGACGACTGGCTGCGCGGCTTCTGCACGGGCGGCATCCCGAAGGTCGGCCGGATGAACCTCGTCTATGTCGCCGACAAGCGCGGCCGCATCCTGACCGAGCTTTCGTGCATCCGGCTTGCGGAAAACAGCTTCGTCCTGATAACGGCGGCGACCGCGCAGTGGCATGACGGCGAGTTGATCCGCAATTCCGTGCCCGAAGGCGTGACGGTGCGGGAAACCACGACCGAACGCGACTGCCTGATCATCGCCGGGCCGAAATCCCGCGATCTGCTGGCGGGCATCTCGGATGCCGACCTCTCCATGGGCTGGCTTACGCATCAGCACGCGACCGTCGCGGGCAAGAAGGCCTTCCTGATCCGCGTTTCCTTCGCGGGCGAACTCGGCTGGGAAGTGCATGCCGAAAACGCCGATATACCCGCGATCTATGACGCGGTGCTGGCGGGCGGGGCGAAACCCTTCGGCATGTGGGCGCTGAACTCGCTTCGCATCGAAAAGGGTTACCGCGCGTGGAAGGGCGATCTTTCAACGGACTATTCGCTTTTGGAAGGCGGTCTGGAACGCTTTGTCAAATTCGACAAGCCGCCGGATTTCACCGGCAAGGCCGCGCTTCTGGCCGAAAAGCAGCGCGGCGTGAAAAAGCGCTTTGTAACCCTCATTATCGACGCCGGGGATTGTGACGCACCCTATATGTCGACGCTTTGGCATGATGGCAAAGTCGTCGGTGAAACGACCTCTGGCGCCTGGGGCTACCGGGTGAATGCCTCAATCGCGCTGGGCATGGTACGCGCCGATCTGGCAGAGCCCGGAACAAAGCTTGAGGTCGAAATCTACGGCGAACGCCATCAGGCTGTGGTGCAGGAAGACCGTCCTTTGTGGGACGCCGACAATGAACGCATCCGGGCATGAAAGATGAAGCCACCCTGTGGTCCGCCCATGGGTCCACCGAGTTATTGAGCCAGTATGAAGGGGCTATACAGTGACTAATCTGCCTAAAACCGCGCGGGTTGTGATTATCGGGGGCGGCGTGATCGGCTGTTCGGTGGCCTATCACCTGACCAAGCTGGGTTGGAAGGATGTTGTGCTTTTGGAGCGCAAACAGTTGACCTGTGGCACGACCTGGCATGCGGCAGGGCTGATCGGGCAGTTGCGTGCATCCTCGAATATGACGCGGTTGGCAAAGTATTCGGCCGATCTCTACCGGGGTCTTGAGGAAGAAACCGGGCTTGCCACAGGTGTGCGGCAGGTCGGGTCCGTGTCGGTGGCATTGACCAGCGAGCGCAAGGAAGAGCTGTTTCGCGGTGCATCAATGGCGCGTGCTTTCGGGGTTCCGGTCGATGAACTGTCCCCGCAGGAAGTAAAGGAACGCTATCCGCATCTTAATCTGGACGGTGTGAAGGCTGGCATCTGGCTGCCAACGGATGGGCAGGGCGACCCGGCGAACATCGCATTGGCGCTGGCCAAGGGCGCGCGTCAGCGCGGTGCGGTCGTTGCCGAAGGCGTCAAAGTGACCGGCATTGCGGTCGCCAACCGCCGTGCGACCTCTGTCCAGTGGGCCATGGGTGATGAGCGCGGCGAAATCGCTGCGGATCATGTGGTCAATTGCGGTGGGATGTGGGGCCGTGATGTTGGCAAGATGGCTGGGGTCAATGTGCCGCTTCATGCCTGCGAACATTTCTATATCGTGACGGAGCCGATCCCCGGCCTTACCCAAATGCCGGTTTTGCGGGTACCCGACGAATGCGCCTATTACAAGGAAGATGCGGGAAAGTATCTGCTGGGCGCGTTTGAGCCGGTGTCCAAGCCCTGGGGCATGGACGGTATCCCGGAAGATTTCTGTTTTGATCAGTTGCAAGAGGATTTCGATCATTTCGAACCGATCCTTGAACGTGCGGTGAACCGCCTGCCGATGCTGGCAGATGCTGGAATTCATACCTTTTTCAATGGCCCTGAAAGCTTTACGCCCGACGATGCCTATAACCTTGGCCTGTCGCTGGAGGTTGACAATTTCTGGGTCGCGGCCGGGTTCAACTCGATCGGCATTCAGTCCGCCGGTGGTGCGGGGATGGCGCTGGCCGAATGGATGGAGACCGGCGAAAAGCCCTTTGATGTCGGTGATGTCGATGTCGGTCGAAACCAGCCATTTCAGGGCAATAAACACTACCTTTTCGAACGCTCGAAAGAGACGTTGGGCCTGCTTTACGCCGACCACTACCCCTATCGCCAGAAGGCCACGGCGCGCGGCATACGCCGGACGCCATTCCACGCACATCTGGCGGCCAATGGCGCGGTATTCGGTGAAATCGGGGGTTGGGAACGCGCGAACTGGTTTGCCAATGAGGGGCAGGAACGGGAATATCAATATTCCTGGGGTCCGCAGAACTGGTTCGGTAATCAGGCGGCCGAGCATAATGCAGTGCGTACCAATGTCGGCATGTATGACATGTCGTCCTTCGGCAAGATCCGCGTCGAGGGGCGCGATGCCGAAGCATTTTTGAACCATATCTCCGGCGCAGACATGTCGGTGCCGGTGGGCAAGATCGTCTATACGCAGTTTCTGAATTCGCGTGCGGGGATCGAGGCTGATGTGACGGTGACGCGGTTGGCGGAAACGGTCTATCTGGTGGTGACGCCCGCCGTCACGCGGTTGAAAGATCAGGTCTGGATGCGCCGTCACATGGGTGATTTCAACGTCGTTCTGACCGATGTAACCGCGGGTGAAGGTGTGCTGGCGGTGATGGGCCCCAATGCCCGCAGGCTGATGCAGTCGGTCAGCCCCAACGATTTCTCTAACGAGGTCAACCCTTTCGGCACTGTGCAGGAGATCGAGATTGGCATGGGCCTCGCTCGTGTCCACCGGGTTTCATATGTGGGCGAGCTGGGTTGGGAGATCTATGTCTCCTCTGACATGGCCGGGCATGCGTTTGAAACGCTTTGGGAAGCCGGGCAGGGTATGGGTCTGAAGCTTTGCGGCATGCATATGATGGACAGTTGCCGGATTGAAAAAGCCTATCGCCACTTCGGACATGACATCACCTGTGAGGATCACGTGCTGGAAGCAGGGCTGGGTTTTGCCGTGAAGACGGCAAAACCGGGATTCATCGGCAGGGATGCGGTGTTGCGCAAAAAAGAGGCGGGGTTCGAAAAGCGGCTGGTGCAGTTCAAGCTGAGCGATCCAGAGGTGATGGTTTATCACAATGAGCCTTTGATCCGTGACGGCAAGATCGTCAGCTATCTTTCGTCGGGCGGGTATGGTCATCATCTCGGGGCAGCGATTGGCATGGGCTATGTGCCCTGCGCTGGCGAAACGGCGGTCGATGTGCTGGCCTCAGCCTATGAGGTCGAAGTGGCGGGGCGGCGGGTCGCTGCCGAGGCGTCACTTGCCCCGATGTATGACCCTAAATCAGAACGCGTGCGGATGTAACGGTTCAGGGGCGGACAGCCCCCGATACCAATGAGACTTATTAGGCCAAATGGCAGCAGATCTTCTGGGAGAGACGGCGATGGCGGATGATGTGGTAAGCGCGGAACCAAAGCGGGCGGGACGGGCCGGAGGACGCGAGGCGCGCCGGGCAATGCGGGCTGCCCCATTGACCGACGCGATGCGCCCGGTTCGGCCAGGTATGTCGGGCGGACAGTACAAGCCTCT
>JAOUMG010000466.1 GCA_029881635.1 Paracoccaceae bacterium
TCAGGCCACCGGGGCTGCACCGCATATGACGGATTTTTCCTGCGCAGTAGCGCCCGACATAAAATTATCGACTGCTAGAAAACAAAAAACAGGGAGATCCTCATGACACTCATTTCCAAGATGCGAACGGCATTCATGACAAGCGCGGCGCTGCTCACCGCCGCACCCGCACTTGCCGCCGGCTGCGACAAGGTCATCTTCTCCGATGTCGGTTGGACTGACATCACCGCGACGACCGCTGCCACTACGCTTGTCCTCGAAGCGCTCGGGTACGAGACGGAGACCAAGATCCTTTCAGTCCCCGTTACCTACACCGGTCTCGCTCAGGGCGATGTCGATGTCTTCTTGGGCAACTGGATGCCGACAATGGAGGCCGATATTGCCCCCTACCGCGAGGCAGGAACGGTGGAAACCATCGGCATGAACCTCACCGGTGCGAAATACACACTTGCCACCAATCAGGCTGGCGCCGACCTCGGCATCACCGATTTCGGCAATATCGCAGCCCAGAAGGACGCGCTCGACGGCAAGATCTACGGGATTGAGCCAGGCAATGATGGCAACCGCCTGATCATCGACATGATCGGTGCGAACCAGTTCGGGCTCGACGGGTTCGAGGTGATCGAAAGCTCTGAACAAGGCATGCTGGCACAGGTTGCCAATGCCGATGGCGATGGCAAGCCGGTTGTCTTCCTCGGTTGGGAACCACATCCAATGAACGCCAACTTCAAGATGACCTACCTTTCGGGCGGCGATGATGTCTTTGGTCCGAATTATGGCGGCGCCGAGGTCTACACCAATACCCGCGCAGGTTATGTCGCCGAATGCCCCAATGTGGGCAAGCTGCTGTCCAACCAGAAATTCACGCTTGCCATGGAAAATGAGATCATGGGCGCGATCCTGAACGACGGCGACGACCCGAGCGACGCGGCCAAAGCCTGGCTCATGGCCAATCCCGACGCGATTGGTCCCTGGCTGGACGGCGTGACGACAAAGGACGGCGGTGACGCGATGGCAGCCGTAACGTCTGCGCTGAACTGATCATCGATGCCCGCAAAAGGGCGCAACTGATCACCGGTGGCCGGGCAAAAACCCGGCCACCGGTTTTGCTGCAACGGGGGATGCGGGGATGGAATGGCTCACCGCCGTCATGGACGGCCTGACGGATAACAAACTGCCAATGGGCAAGGCCGCTAAATCGGTCTTCGACTGGCTCAAGGAAAATGCCGAACCCATTTTCGACGCGATGTCGACAGCAATGGAATGGCTGATTGAGGCGATCCTCTGGGTGTTGCAGACGCCCCATCCCCTGATCATCGTTGCGGCCTTTGTCGCACTGACATGGTATCTGCAACGAAGCTGGAAGACCTGCCTTCTTGTCTTCCTCGGCTTTCTGTTCATTCTCAATCAAGGCTACTGGAAGGAAACCACCCAAAGCCTGACGCTGGTGCTGTCATCCTGCGTCGTTTGCATGGCTGTCGGTGTCCCCATCGGCATCGCCATGGCTCACCGGCCAAAGCTTTATGCCTGGACCCGCCCCATTCTCGATCTGATGCAGACCTTGCCGACATTCGTATATCTTATCCCGGCAATCGTCTTTTTCGGCATTGGCATGGTGCCGGGACTTATCGCAACCGTTATTTTCGTGCTTCCCGCGCCGATCCGCCTGACCCATCTTGGCGTCTCGTCCACGCCCCAGCCGCTTTTGGAGGCCGCCACTGCCTTTGGTGGTACCGCGAGGCAAACCTTGTGGAAGGTGGAACTACCATATGCCTTGCCGCAGATTATGGCCGGGCTCAACCAGACCATCATGCTTTCCCTTTCCATGGTTGTCATCGCCGCGCTCGTCGGTGCCAACGGGCTCGGCGTGCCGGTGGTGCGGGCGCTCAATTCGGTCAATACCGCGCTCGGGTTTGAAAGCGGCTTCATCATCGTCGTCGTGGCGATCATCCTTGACCGGATGCTCAGGATCGGAGACGCAAAATGACGGTCGCTGTCGAATTCAACAAGGTCAATATCGTCTTTGGCGATCATCCCGAACGCGCCCTGCCCCTGATGGACGCGGGCCTGTCGCGCCAGGACATCCAGCAGGAAACCGGCCAGATCCTTGGCGTTCACGATTGTTCGCTGACGGTGGAAACCGGTGAGATTCTGGTCCTGATGGGCCTGTCCGGCTCGGGCAAATCAACTCTTCTGCGGGCGGTTAACGGGCTCAACCCCGTCTGTCGCGGGGCCGTCACCATCTACGATGACGGCTGGTCCTGCGAAGTCGGAAGCGCCAACACGGCTGATCTTCTCAAGGTGCGCCGTGAATGCGTGGCGATGGTCTTTCAGCAATTCGGGCTGCTGCCCTGGCGGACGGTGCGCGAAAATGTCGGGCTGGGGCTGGAGCTTGGCGGCCAGCCCGCCGCCCAGCGCCGCGCCAAGGTTGACCAGCAGCTGGAGCTTGTCGGCCTGATGGACCGGGCCGATGCCAAGGTTGGCGAGCTTTCGGGTGGCATGCAGCAGCGCGTGGGCCTTGCCCGTGCGTTTGTGACCGAGGCGCCGATCCTGCTGATGGACGAACCTTTCTCAGCACTCGATCCGCTGATCCGCACGCGGCTGCAGGATGAGCTTCTGGACCTGCAAGCGAAGCTGAAGCGCACAATCATCTTCGTCAGCCATGACCTTGATGAGGCCTTCAAGATCGGCAACCGGATCGCGCTGATGGAAGGGGGGCGCATCGTCCAGTGCGGCACCGCACGCGAAATCATCGCGCGGCCCGCTTCGGGCTATGTTGCCGACTTCGTCGCACACATGAACCCGCTGGGCGTGCTCCGCGCCTCGGACATCATGCAACCGGCGACAGCGCGCGCACCCAATACGCCCGAGATAGGGCCCGAGGCGCCGATCCGCGAGGTGATGGAACTGCTGCGCAAGGAACCGGCCGTCGCGGTCACCGACGGCG
>JAOUMG010000467.1 GCA_029881635.1 Paracoccaceae bacterium
CCAAGGGATCGGCATCGCGGGCAAGGTCCTGATGGACGGATTGTATCAAAGCTTCATTCTGCTTGCCGTTCCGCTGTTCATAGTCGCCGCAAACATCATGAACGCCGGCACGATCAGTGATCGACTTCTCAGCTTCTGCGTCGCCCTTGTCGGGCGGTTTCGCGGCGGCCTTGGGCATGTCAACGTCGTTGCCTCGCTGATCTTTTCCGGCATGTCCGGCTCTGCCGTCGCAGACGCCGCGGGTATCGGAAAGATCATCATTCAGATGATGACCAAAAGCGGCCATTACACGCGCGGCTATGCCGCCGCCATCACTGCGGCTTCGGCCACGATTGGGCCGATCATACCGCCGTCCATCCCGATGGTGCTTTATGCCCTGGTCTCGAACACCTCGATTGGCTACCTCTTTCTGGGTGGCATCATACCTGGCCTACTGATGGGCGCAGTCCTGATGGCGATGAACACATACTTGTCCCACCGACGCGGATTCGCCTTGGAAGAACCGGTGCCCCTGTCAGAACTGCCGCGCCGCACGGCAAACGCCTTCCCCGCCCTCCTGATGCCTGCCATCCTGCTCTATGGCATCTACGGAGGCGTGACGACTCCAACCGAAGCCGCCGCCGTGGCCGCCTTTTACGCGCTGATATTGGCGGCATTCTTTTACCGCGCGCTCAGCTTTCGCGCGCTGTACGGCATCCTTGTCGAAAGCGCCCGATCCTCGGCGGCTGTCGGCCTTGTGATCGGTGGGGCGCTGATCCTAAACTATGTCGTCGCCTCGGAGAACATCCCCAGCATCTTGGCCCAGCGACTGGTCGGGCTTGATATCGACCCCATTCTGTTCCTTCTTGGCGTCAACCTTCTCTTGCTGCTTCTGGGCTGCGTTCTGGACGCAACGACGATCATTCTGGTGATCATTCCCCTGTTCCTGCCAACCTGCCGCGAGTTGGGAATTGACCTTGTTCACTTCGGAGTTGTGGCCGTGGTGAATTGCATGATCGGTTTGATCACGCCGCCCTACGGCATTCTTCTGTTCGTCCTGAACGCGGTAACACGGATTCCATTGTCCGAGATCATCCGCGAGATCTGGCCGTTTCTTGGAGCCCTTCTGACTGCACTGCTAATTCTGGTCCTGTTTCCCAGCCTTGTTCTGTGGCTGCCGCGGCTGTTGGGGTATGCGGGGTAATTGCGGCAAAAGGATGCGACAAGAACTGACAGACAGCTTCAAGCTCAGCGCCTGTTGTGAATGACAATTTTCAGGCAGGTTCGCACAAAGGCGCAGATTTTACATCTTGGTATGGTGCTGGAATAGCCATTGCCCTTCGCAAAGCGACAGTGATCTTGGATTTCGTGATTGCAACGCTCAGAAATACTAGAAAAATCTTCTCCGTGTTGCTGGCAAAATCAGATACTGAAATCGGGCATTTCCAGCCTGCATGTCTGCTTTCCAAAATAGGGCAGTCCGTGAAGCGACCGCAGCGAACTGCCGATTTCCTCTGATCCTGCGGAAAAACAAGGTGTTGGAAGCATCTTGGTCATAGACCTGGCACGGCTGCAAGCCGTTCCTCTGTCAGGCTTTTCGCGGATGCTGCGGTGCAGGAAATAGCTTGGCTAATTTGCGGAGGATTTGGGCGGTGGCGGCGAGCAGGAATTCGTCGTCTGCCTGAACTTCTTCTGGGGTGAACCCTGCGCCATGCGAGGCAGCTTGCCAGATCCGGGTTAACCGCGCCTCACCGGTGCGAACGGTCGAGTCCTACGGGAATCCTACAAGAGTCCTACGCCCCGCATACCTTGCGCATCACGCCGAAAACGCCTAGATATTCCCCCGAGAGGTTGGCGCGGGTAAGCGCCTCGCCAACCCGGTCAGGTCCGGAAGGAAGCAGCCGTAACGAGCCCCGCTTGGGTCGTTGTCCAGCCTCTCACCCGAACGGAGATTTTATGGTCATTGTGTCGCCCCTCGGGGCCTGAAGCGACAGGCCCGAACGCCTTTCCCCGCCCACCCGATCCGGTGTGGCGGACACATTTCGTTCAGGACCCACCCAATGACAAACCTCACCTATGCCGAGCTTGGCTGGACCGCGCATTTCGCGCGTCAGGCCGACGCCGACACCATCCAACCCCTTAGAATCGCAGAAGTTCACCGCGACCGTGTGACCGCCCTCGGGCTCGAGGGTCCGATCAGCCTGCGGGCGCCGCAAGGCTCCGGAAGTCTCGCCGTGGGCGACTGGATCATGGCCCGCGACGGTGCCGTTGCGGAGGTTCTCGACCGGCAAAGCACCCTCGCCCGCCGCGCTGCCGGAACCGAGGCCCGGACCCAGTTGATCGCCGCCAATGTCACCACCCTCGGGATCGTCACTTCGTGCAACCTCGACTTCAGCGAACGGCGTCTGGAACGTTATCTCGTGCTGGCGGTGGATGCGGGCTGCCTGCCGGTGATCATCATCACCAAGGCCGACCAGACCGACGACCCAACCTCTTATGAATCAAGGGCAAATCGCCTCTCACCGTTGGTCACCTCGCTGGCCCTCGACGCCACCGATCCCTTGGAGATCAAGCGCCTTCACCCCTGGTGCCGCACCGGCGATACGCTGGCTTTGGTGGGCTCTTCCGGCGTCGGAAAAACCACCATCCTGAACGCCCTCACCGGCGAAGTCGCCGCGACCCAGGACGTGCGCGAGGACGACGCCAAGGGCCGTCACACCACGACTTCGCGTACCCTGATCCGCACACTTGCGGGCGGCTGGCTGATCGACACACCGGGGATGCGTGCCCTGCGCCTGACCGACGTAACAGACGGGATTGAAGCGGTTTTCTCGGATATCGAGGAACTGGCCCAGACCTGCCGCTTCAAGGATTGCGCCCACGAATCCGAGCCCGGCTGTGCCATTCAGGCGGCCATCGAAAGCGGATCGGTCGATCCCGACCGCCTCCGCCGCTGGCGCAAGC
>JAOUMG010000468.1 GCA_029881635.1 Paracoccaceae bacterium
AACTGAGGACGCTGGCCAAAACCCTCTGAAAAGGATGGCCTGACCTGCCTGAACCAGCGGATCAGGCAGGACAATCCTACCGCAAGCTGCGTTGCCAATACCAGATCATGGCAGTTGCCAGGGTCCTCACCATCATCAGAGCCAGCCGCTGCCATCCCGGACGGCTCCACCTCAAACAAGTTCAAGAAACGCGACCCCATTTTTCACTTGCACCACTAGCCCCCCTTGCCTATATGCCAGCCACACGGGCGTGATCGTCCGGACCTCCGGTGGGGCCATAGCTCAGTTGGGAGAGCGCTTGAATGGCATTCAAGAGGTCAGCGGTTCGATCCCGCTTGGCTCCACCAAACAAATCAATAGCTTGGATGACGTTATTCTCGATCAATTCGGGATGATTATCCCGTGGGGTGGCATCTTGCCTGACGATTCTGGCCCTCCGCACCTCAAATTCAGATGGTAGAATCTGGTCTAGGCAATTCACCAAGCTGTCCGATTCTGGAAAGCGGGGCCTTGGGGTATCTGTCTGTTGCTTTTCCGTTCACATCGGCCGGGCGTGGAAACTGTTCATGCCGCATTGGTCACGTAAACACTCCTCTTGACAGTGACCCGCCCCGTTTGGCCTGTGCTGTTATGGGTTAGTTCAGTTCAGGCTCAGGTCTTCCTCTATCCCCAACACATGTTCAACCTAGTCAGGCCCGTGATTCCGGAATTCGGGCAGCGGTGATTGCGACCCCAAGCCATGCCCGCTCATTTCTTTCTTCTGAAATCGCAGTTCGCGGACCTGCCTATCTGCAAATCGGCCGCATCCATCTGACGGATCGAATGCTACCCGAGGCTGCGCAGCAGTTCTGGCGAGGGCTCACCCGTCACGGGCAGTCCGCGGCTGGACTGGTAGGCGCTGATGGCGCGGCGCGTGTTGGGGCCGATCACGCCATCGGTTCCGTCAGTGTCAAACCCTTTGGCGGTCAGGCGTTGCTGCAAGGCGATGCGGTCCTTCTTGGTCAGGCCGGTCGCGTCGGGTGGAAAGCTGCCGCGCAGGGGTCCTGCACCTCCGATGCGGTCAGCCAGATGCCCCACCCCGATCGCATAGGCATCAGAGTTGTTGTACCGTTTGATCGCCCTGAAATTGCCTGTCACCGCAAATTGGGGGCCACCGGGCTGGGGCTGGATAACATCGCCTGACGGGGCACCCGCCCCGACCTCACCGCCCCAGCGCAGCCCCCGAACCCAGCCGTTGCGCGCAAGATATGCGGCAGTTGAGGCCAGCGCATCGCTCGGGTCGTCGGACCAGATATCGCGGCGTCCGTCGCCGGTGAAATCCACGGCAAAAGCCTCATAAGATGTTGGAATGAACTGGGTATGCCCCATCGCACCGGCCCAGCTGCCGGTCATCCTGTCCACCGTGATATCGCCGCTTTGCAAGATCCTGAGCGCTGCGACCAGTTGCTTTTCGAAAAACGCCCCGCGTCGCCCGTCATAGGCCAGTGTCGAAGTGGCCGATATGACCGGCACGTCGCCCCGGCGTTCGCCGTAAAAGCTCTCCAATCCCCAGATCGCCGCGATGATTTCCGCCGAGACGCCATACTGGCTTTCCAGCGCACCAAGTGTCGCGCGGTACTGTGCAAAGGCGGCGCGACCTTTGCTGACGCGCTCATCCGAGGCGGCAATGGAAAGGTAGTCCTCAAGACTGCGGCTGGTTTCAGTCTGATTTCGGTCCCGCGTGACGACACCGGGCAGATACCCGGCCCCGCGGAAGGCCTCTGACAGCGTCGCATCGGAAATCCCGTAACCGCCCGCCCGCCGGCGAAACGCTGCGACCCATGCGTCATAGCCTGCGTTCGAAACGGGCCGAAGATCCTGGGCTGGCGCCGCCGACCGGGCGCGGCTGGCGCCTTGGCGGACCGGTGCGCTGCATCCGGCAAGACCAAAGGCCGCGATGCCAAAGCCAAAGGTTCGTCTTGTGATGTTCATGTTGCCACCCGGTAGTTTCTGGTTCTTGATGATGATCTGGACAGGTTTCCACATGGACCCCATCCAACGATTGGTTGTAACTCAGTTGCCGCCAAAAAGTTTGCCCAGCCCCTTGAGCGCCTCCTCCTGCAACTTGCGCTTGGCCGCATCTTCCAGACTTTCGCCTTCGACCGGGGCAACCCCCAGCGCGGCGGCAGCCTTGGCTTTGGCCTTCTCTTCGGCAAGTTGACGATCCGCATCGAGCTTTGCCTTCAGCGCGGCCTCATCCACGTCCAGCTTTTCCTTGGCCAATGCCTCAAGGTCCAGTTTGAATTCCGGATCGTCCCAGGTACCGCGGATCAAAAGCGGCACCCTTATCCCGCCGCTGCCATCGTCCTTGGCCAGCGCTGACGGGACAACCCGGTAATCAAGGGTACGGGTGCCGATCCCGACGCTGCCCGCGCCCGTAGCCGAAACCAGCGGCCCTGCCAGGGCCAGATCGTCATTCGTCAGGACACCGCCATCAATCACAAAGCTGCCGGTGACCGCGTCAAATATGGTCTTTTGCCCCTCGCCCACATAGTTCACGTCAAGCGACCGCAACATCCCTGCCAGATCCAGCCCGATCAGCGCGCCATCGTTAAAGGCGAACCTGCCCTGCCCGCTAAGCCCCGACATGATATCTGCCATCGACTTTCCTGAACCAAGGAATTTGACCGCCATTACGCCCGTCCCGGTCAGGCGTTCATATCCAGCGGCGTCCTTCAGCAACGGCTGCACCGCCACGCCGCTCCCGCTCAGATCGCCGCCGACTGACAAACCGCCGCGCCCGTTGATCACGAATTGCCCTGCCACTGCCCCCCCATAGGCCGCCATTCTGGCAATATCGACAACCGCACGTGCACGGTCATTGGTTAGCGTAACCTGCAAAGGGCCGACAGTTGTATCACCGATGCTGAGCGAAGTTGCCTCCAGCCCAATGTCGGCATC